>CAZCGD010000342.1:0-1874 GCA_964498105.1 uncultured Streptomycetaceae bacterium | reverse complement strand
CACCAGGAGCTGCGTTCCCTGGCGCGCGCCGGACGCTGACGAGCGACGGGGGTCGAATCACGGCTCACGAATCACGATTCATGCTTTTCCGGCCCGGGTCCACATACTGACACCGCAATCCCGGCGGCTGATAAACTTGCGCCTCCTGAACCTGACCTGAACCCGGATCCCGGAACTTTGAACCCGGAACCTTGAACCTGGAACCTTGATATGTACAACCTTCACCTCACCCCTGAACAACTGGAATTCCGCGACACGGTGCGCGATTTCGTCGAAGCCGAGATCAAGCCGGTGGCGCTGCACCCTGACCGGCTGCAGCCGTTCGAGAAGCCGCTGCTTACCAACCTGCTCGACAAGGCCGCGCAGATGGGATTGCGTACGCTCGCCCTGTCAGAGGACGCGGGCGGCACGGGCGCCGACGGCCTCACCTCCTGCATCGTCATGGAGGAACTCGGGGCGGGCGACGTGGACCTCGCGGCCGTGCTGGGACAGACCTCGACGCTCGCCCACCTGCTGTTCGACCGGCTGATGTCGCCCGAGCAGAGGAAGCGTTTCCTGCCGAAGTTCACCGCGGACGACCGATATCACCTGGCCTTCGCGGGACGCGAACCCGGCGCGGGCGCCGGCTGGTGCTACCACCGCCCGCTGGCGGCGGACAGCGCGGCTGACCCGGTCGCAGTGAAGCAGGGCAACGACTGGGTGATCAATGGCACGCTGCCGTTCGTCGCGAATGCGCTGGTCGCGAAGTTGTTCGCGGTGCAGGCGAAAACCGGCAAGGGATTCACCACGCTGCTCGTGCCGCGCGACACCCCCGGCCTCGCGGTGCGCGAGCCGCTGAAGGCTATCGGCGAGGGCATCCGCTGGCACCACGGAGCGGGCGCCGGCGTGACGTTCAAGGATTGCAAGGTGCCGGCGGATCACCTGCTGGGCAAGGAAGGGGCGAGCCCGTTCGCGCAGGGCGTGGATGCGGCGCGCGCCGTGACACAGCTCGCGGCAATCAATCTCGGGCTGGGCCGCGCCGCGTACGAAGCCGCGGTGGACTATTCGAAGATCCGGCGCCAGGGCGGGCGCAACATCATCGAGCACCAGGCGATCGGCACCAAGCTCGCCGATTGCACCATCAAGCTGGAGCTGGCGCGCGGCATGATCTGGAAGGCGGCCTGGCTCTCGGACCATCCCGAGGCCGTCGCCGACCGCAGCGCGCCCGGGCTCCCGTTCCACGTCATCGCGCGGGTTTACACCGCGGAGGCGGTCAACGAGGTCGCGCTGCTGGCCGCGGAGTGCTTCGGCGCCATGGGCGTGATGCGCGACATGCCGCTGCAGAAGTACGTGCACGACTCGATGGTGTTTCTGCATTCCGATGACGCCGACGGCGCGGCGAAGCTTGCGGTAGCCGAGGCGGTTGCCGGCTACCAGCGGCCGGCGGCGGATGCCGCCTGACCGCTGGATGATGCGTGACGTGGTGATGCGTGACATGATATTGCGTGACATGGTGAAGCGTGACGTGATGAGGCGTGACTGGCGGTTTTGTCCATTCACCACTCACCATTCACGATTCACGCTTTTTGGGAGTTAAGAATGGACTTTTCACTGAACGAAGAGCAGCGCCACTGGCAGATGGAGGCGCGCAAGTTTTCCGACGATGAGCTGCGCCCGCGCTCGCTCGAGCGCGACCAGATCGAGGGCGCGTTCGAGCCGTGGGACTGGGGCATCATCGAGAAGGGCTCGAAGCTGGGTTTCCGCACGCTGGCGGTGCCCAAGGAATGGGGCGGCCCCGGCGCGGATTTCGTGTCGCAGGCGCTGGTGATGGCGGAACTCGCCCGCGGCGACAGCGCCATGTCCAAGGCCTTCAGCCAGAACTGGAAGTGGAGCCA
>CAZCGD010000341.1:0-2092 GCA_964498105.1 uncultured Streptomycetaceae bacterium | reverse complement strand
GCCTACTGGCCGCTCGAAAGCGGCGCCGTCATCGGGTTCGTGGACGTGCCGGGACACGAGCGCTTCATCCGCAACATGCTCGCGGGGGTGTGCGGCATCGACTTCGCGCTGATCGCGGTCGCGGCCGACGACGGCGTCATGCCGCAGACCGTCGAGCACCTGCACATCCTCGATCTGCTCAGCATCAACCGTGGCATCGCGGTGATCACCAAGGTCGACCGCGTGGCGCCCGAGCGCGTGGAGCAGGTCCGCGCCGAGGTGGCCGCCCTGCTCGCGCCGACCCGGCTCGCCGGCATCCCCGTCCTCCCCGTTTCGGCCGTAACCGGCGCCGGCGTGGACACGCTCAAGGAGCAACTGGTCGCTGCCGCCGGCGAGTTTGCGGCGCGCAAGACGGAGGGACAGCACTTCCGGCTCGCCATCGACCGTGCCTTCACCATCGCCGGCAGCGGCACGGTGGTGACGGGCACCGTTTTCAACGGCGCCGTTGCCGTCGGCGACCGGCTGGTGGTCTCGCCCAGGGGCGTGCCGGTGCGCGTGCGTGGCGTCCAGCAGCGAGGCAAACCCGCCGAACGCGCCGCAGCCGGTGAGCGTTGCGCGCTCAACCTGGCGGGCGCCGACCTCGAGACCATCGCTCGCGGCGACTGGGCGCTGGCGGAGGAAATTCATGCGCCGACGCAGAGATTGGACGCGCGCATTACCCTCCTCGCCTCCGAGGCACAGGCCCTGAAGCACTGGACGCCGCTGCACCTGCATCTCGCGACGGCGGACATCGCGGCCCGGGTATCGATACCCAAGGAGGAAACGATCGCGCCCGGCGGCTCCGCCATCGTGCAACTGGCGCTGGCCAAGCCGGTCGGCGCGTTGAATGGCGACCGCTTCATCCTGCGCGACCAGTCGGCGCGGCGGACGCTGGGCGGCGGCATCGTGCTCGACCCGCACGCCCGCGCCACGCGCCGCGCCTCCGTCGCGCGGCGCGCGGAGCTGGCCGCGCTCGAGCAGGGCTCGCCCGAGGCCGCGTTTGCCGAGCTGCTCAAGAACGAGGCCCAGGGCGTGGATCTTGATCGCTTCGAGCGCACTTTCAATCTCAAGCCGGACCGGGTCGCGCGCCTCTATGCCGCCGCCGGCATCGGTATCCTGGGCAAGGAAAACCGCACCGGCGTCACGCAATCCCGGCGCACCGTCCTGCGCGAACGGGTGGCCGCCGCGTTGCGTGAATTCCACAACGCGCAGCCGCAGGCGGTGGGAATGGAAATCTCCGCCCTGCGCAAGCAACTGGCGCCGCAACTGCCGGAGGCCGCGTTCCAGGCGCTGCTGCGCGAGCTTGCGGACGAGCGCAAGCTCGAGATCGCCAGCAGCACCGTGCGCCTGCCGGGACACGATGCGACCTCAAACCCCGAAGACCGCAAGCTGTGGGAAACCGTGCTCCCCGCCCTGCAGCAGGGCGGGTTCTCCCCGCTACCGGTGGCAGAGTTGGCTGCCGCGTTGAAGATCAAGGAAGCAACGCTGAAGGACTTCCTGCACCGCAAGAGCCGCGGCGGCGATGTCATGCGGGTGCCGCCCGCCCGCTTCTATCCGCGCGCGACGTTGGCCACGCTCGCCGCCACCGCCAGGGCGGTCGCCCAGGCCAACCCGAACGGATTCACCGCGGCGCAGTACCGCGACGCCATCGGCGTCGGGCGCGGCCTGGCGATCGAGATCCTGGAATTCCTGGACACGCTTGGCATCACGCAGCGCATTGGCGATGCGCGCAAGATGCGGAAGGATTTTGTGCCCATCCTGGGCGCCGCCGAGCCGGCGCGGGCGCCCGCAAAAACCGTAAGAAAATAGCCGCCAAGACGCCAACACTACAGTGTTAAATTTTGAATGTTGAATTTTGAGTGGGACGCAAGCTTGGGTGCTAACTCAACATTTAACACTCAGCATTCAACATTGTTATTTGGACTGATAGCATGGCACAGACAACCTATGACTTGATCGTGATCGGCGAGGGCGTCAGCGGCCTCGCCTGCGCCGGCCACGCGCGCCGCGCGGGGCTCAGCGTGGCGACCTTCGAATCCACCCTGTTCGGCGGGCTGGTGCTGAACGTGAACGA
>CAZCGD010000340.1:0-4531 GCA_964498105.1 uncultured Streptomycetaceae bacterium | reverse complement strand
CCGATTACAAGGGGTTTCCCAGTTCTATAACCTGGACAGCGCTCGGCGCGGGCGAGGCTCATCGCCGCAGCCAGCCGGGCCTGTAGCGCCGGGGTGCCGGCGCAGGCCACCCAGATCAGTGCAAGCAGTATCCGCACCGGCAGATTCTATATCCCGGAGGCGCCGCTTAATAACCCGGAGCGGCAATAAAAAAGGCGGCTTGCGCCGCCTTTCTTGTGGAGCGCTTCCGCTCTCACTATGGTTGCTGGGTTTCGCCCCGTTCGCCCGCGTCGTCAATCGCGAGCTTCTCGCGGATGCGCGCCGCCTTGCCGGTGCGCTTGCGCAGGTAGTAGAGCTTGGCGCGCCCAACGTCGCCGCGGCGCTTGACCTCGATGCTGGCGATCAGCGGCGAATAGGTCTGGAACGTGCGCTCCACGCCTTCACCGGAAGAAATCTTGCGAACGATAAAAGAGGAGTTGAGCCCGCGGTTGCGCTTGGCGATGACCACGCCTTCATAGGCCTGGGCGCGCTTGCGGTCGCCTTCCACCACGTTGACGTTCACCACCACGGTGTCGCCCGCCGAGAACTCGGGTATATCTTTTCCGAGACGCTTGATCTCTTCGTTTTCGAGCTGCTTGATGATATCCATATTCAAGTTCCAATCTCAAATATTGCGGAAATGGTTGACCCCATTTCCGCACCGTACTTTTCCCCTCGCCCTTAGGGAGAGGGGGAAGGGGTGAGGGTTATCTGTCCCTCGACAACATTCTCTCGCCTTCGTTATCCTTCTTGTATTCTTCCAACAGCGCCCGCTCGTCGGTTGACGGCGCGCGCTGCCCCAGCAAATCCGGGCGCCGCTGCCAGGTGCGTCCCAGAGCCTGCTTCAGCCGCCAGCGGGCGATCTCCGCATGATTGCCCGAGAGCAGAACCTGCGGCACCGCCTCGCCCTCGTAAACCTCGGGACGGGTGTAGTGCTGGCAGTCGAGCAGCCCGTTTACGAACGAGTCCTGGCTCGCCGACTCGGCATCGCCCAGCACTCCGGGCAGCTGCCGCACCACCGCGTCCATCACCACCATCGCCGCCAGCTCGCCGCCCGACAGCACGTAATCGCCGATCGAGATTTCGTCGTCGACCGCGCGGGCGATCAGCCTCTCGTCCACGCCCTCGTAACGCCCGGCCAGCAGCACCAGCCCCTGCAGCCCCGCCAGTTCCATTACCAGCCGGTGATTCAGCGGCCGTCCCTGCGGCGACAGGTAGACCACCTTGGTCTGGTTCGCATTCACGCCGCTGCTCTTCTGCCGCTGGCGCGCCGCGACGAGCGACTTCTCCAGCGGCTCCGCCATCATCACCATGCCGGGGCCGCCGCCATACGGGCGGTCGTCCACCGTGCGGTAGCTGTTGGCCGCGAAGCTGCGCGGGTTCCACAGCACCAGCTCGAACAGCTTCTTCTCCCGCGCCCTGCCCGTCACCCCGCTCTCGGTGACGGCCTCGAACATTTCCGGGAACAGCGTGACGACGTCGAAATGGAACATGGCCTAGTAGTCCGCGCCCCATTCCACTCGCATCACGCCGGAGGCGAGGTCCACTTCCCGCACCACCGCCGCGATGTATGGGATCAACCGCTCCCGCTCCCCCTCCACCACCAGCACGTCGTTTGCGCCGGTCTGCAGGATGCCGGTTACCCGGCCAAAGTCCCGCGCTTCTCCGTTCACCACCGTGAGGCCAATCAGATCGATCCAGTAGTATTCGCCATCACCGGGCCGGGGCAGCGCCTCCCGCGGCACCGCTACCGTCTTTCCCCGTAGTGCCGCAGCAGCATCGCGGTCTTCGCTTCCATCAAGCCTGGCTACCAGTGTGCCGCCCTGCACTTTCGCTTCCGCGACGGCGATTTCCCGCCAGCCGCTTGCGCTTCCAACCCACCAGGTCTTGTAGGCCAGCAGACTCTGGGGTGCCGCAGTGTCCGGCTGTACCTTGACCCAGCCTTTGACGCCAAACGGGGCGGCAATCCACCCCATCTCCACCAGTTTCTCAGGCTGCGGCTTTGGCACCGAGTTGCTTGACGAGCCGCGCCACGGTGTGGGAAAGCTGCGCGCCCTTGCTCTTCCAGTGTGTCAGGCGCGCATTGTCGATGCGCAGCCGTTCCTGCCCTTCGGGCGCCTTCGGATTGTAGAAACCGATGCGCTCGATGAAGCGGCCATCGCGCGAGCGGCGCGAATCGGCCACCACCAGATTGAAGAATGGGCGCTTTTTGGCGCCCCCTCGTGCCAGCCGTATGACCACCATGTTTTGCCTGCCCTGAAAATGCGGAAAGGGCGTGATTTTACGCTAGATTTTCGCCTTTAGGCAAGGCGTATGGCGCGTGGTCGCAGCGTACGAGGTAGGACTATGGCTCCACGGACCACGCGCCATGAGGGTACTTATTCAGCGTCCTTGCGCCTACCGGCGGCCATGAGCCGTTACGGTAGACTGCGGCGTCATTTGAGGGGAACCACGATGAACTCACCTTACCAGATATCTCACCGCATCGAAGCTGCGCTTGCGGAGCGTTTCGGAACGAAATTGCGCGCTGACGCAGGCCTGCCGGGTCTGGAGGAGTTGGCGCGCATCGCCGAGCACCGCTCGCATCGGAAATTCGCCGACCGCGCCGTGGCACCGGCATTGCTGGAGCTGCTGTTCGCGTGCGCGCTGTCGGCGCCGTCCAAATCCGACCTGCAGCAGGCCGACGTCGTGCACGTCGCCGACCGCGCAAGAATAAAATCGATCGCCGATGGCATACCCGACATGCCGTGGATCGCGAACGCGCCGGTGTTCCTGGTGTTCTGCGGCAACAATCGCCGCATCCGGCAAATCGGCGACTGGCGCGGCAAGCCGTTTGCGAACGAGCACCTCGACCATTTCATGAACGCCGCGGTGGACGCGGGCATCGTGATGACGAGTTTCATCCGTGCCGCGGAAGCCGTCGGCCTCGGCTGCTGCCCGATCAGCGCGGTGCGCAATCACCCGGAGACGATGAGCCGACTGCTGGAACTGCCAGCGGGCGTGTTCCCGGTGGCGGGCCTCTGCGTCGGTTATCCCGCCGAGGACGGACGCATCACGCCGCGCCTGTCGCTGCAAGTCACGGTGCACACCGACCGTTACGATGAAACCGGCGTGAAGGAGAAAATAGAAGCCTACGACCGCCGGCGCGACGCCGTGCTGCCCTACCGCAGGCAGCGCAACCCCGAACGTTTCGGCACCGCGGATTTCTACGGCTGGTCGGAGGACAAGGCACGCCAGTACGCCGTCCCCGAGCGGGAAGATTTTGGCGCGTTCATACGTAACCAGGGATTCAGCCTTCGTTGAGCATCGAGCCGCGGTGGATCTTCCCGCTCAATCGACAGCGCTCCCGAACGGCCAAGTCCATCATCTAAGGAATGCGTTGACGCCAGTCAGCGCATTCCTGGAAACATGCCCTTCATGCTCCGCATCATCTTGGCCATGCCGCCCTTGGCCATCATCTTCATCATCTTCTGCGTCTGCTCGAACTGGTTCAACAGGCGGTTCACTTCCTGCACCGTCACGCCGGCACCGGCGGCGATGCGGCGCTTGCGCGTGGCCTTGATGAGCTCGGGCTTGGCGCGCTCGCCGGGCGTCATCGAATTGATGATGCCCTCGAGACGGCGTATCGCCTTGTCGTCCATTCCCAGCGCGCCCTGCTGCGCGAGCTGCCCGAGATTGCCGGGCAGCTTGTCCGCGAGTCCGGCCAGCCCGCCCATCTTGCGCATCTGCGCCACCTGCTGCTTGAAATCCTCGAGGTCGAAGTTCTTCCCCGACTTCACTTTCTGCGCGAGCTTTTCCGCCTCCGCGATGTCGACGCTTTTGTGCACGTCCTCGATGAGCGAGAGCACGTCGCCCATGCCGAGGATGCGCGAGGCCATGCGGTCGGGATGAAACGGCTCGAGCGCGTCCAGCTTCTCGCCCACGCCCGCGAACTTGACCGGCTTGCCGGTCACGCTGCGCACCGACAGCGCGGCGCCGCCGCGCGCATCGCCGTCGAGCTTGGTGAGGACGATGCCGGTCAGCGGCAGCGCATCGGCGAACGCTTTCGCCGTGTTGACCGCGTCCTGGCCCTGCATCGCGTCCACCACGAACAGCGTCTCGATCGGCTTGAGAGCGGCATAGAGCTCGCCGATCTCGCGCATCATCTCCTGGTCGATCGCGAGCCGGCCCGCGCTGTCCACGATCAGCACGTCGGCGTAGTGCTTGCGCGCGTAATCGAGCGCGCGCGTCGCGATGTCCACCGGCTTCTCGCCGACCGCGGACGGGAAAAACTCCGCTTCCACCTGGCCCGCCAGCGTCTTCAACTGCTCGATCGCGGCCGGCCGGTAGACGTCGGTGCTGACGAGGAGCGGCTTGCGCTGGTGCTGCACGATCAGGTGACGCGCGAGTTTCGCGGCGGTCGTCGTCTTGCCCGCGCCCTGCAGCCCCGCGAGCAGCACGACCACCGGCGGCGTCGCCCGCAGGTTGAGGCCGCGGCCGGGTTCACCCATGACGCGGGTCAGTTCCTCATGGA
>CAZCGD010000339.1:0-2607 GCA_964498105.1 uncultured Streptomycetaceae bacterium | reverse complement strand
CGCCGCCGGCACGCAGCTTCAGGCGACCCTCATCAACTGCTTCGTGCAGCCGGTAGGCGACTCGGTCTCCGAAACGGTGGACGGCAAGCCCGGCATTTACGTCGCGCTGATGGAGTCGGCCGAAACCATGCGCCGCGGCGGGGGCGTGGGCTACGACTTCTCCGCCATCCGGCCGAAGGGCGCCAGGGTGCGCGGCACCGACAGCACCGCGAGCGGCCCGGTTTCGTACATGCGCGTCTTCGACAAGAGCTGCGAGACGGTGGAATCCGCCGGCTCGCGGCGCGGCGCGCAGATGGGAATACTGCGCTGCGACCATCCCGACATCGAGGACTTCGTCCACGCCAAGGACCGCGGCGAGCTGAAGAACTTCAACGTCAGCGTGGCAGTGACCGATGTCTTCATGCGCGCGGTCGAGTCCGACGGCGGCTGGGAGCTCGTGCACAAGCAGCCGCCCGCGCCGGACTTCGACGGCGAATCGCGCCAGCGCGCCGACGGTCTGTGGATCTACCGCAGCCTGCAGGCGCGCGAACTGTGGCGGCAGATCATGGAGTCCACTTACGATCACGCCGAGCCGGGCGTTTTCTTCGTAGACCGTGCCAATGCGGATAACAATCTTTCGTACGTCGAGAAAATCGAGGCGACCAACCCATGTGGAGAGCAAAGTTTGCCCCCCTACGGTTGTTGCTGTCTCGGTTCCATTGATCTAACTCGGTTCGTGCGCGAGCCGTTTGGCACCAAGGCGCGCTTCGACTTCGACGCCTTCGGCAAGGTCGTGCGTTCGGCTATACGCATGCTCGACAACGTGCTCGACGCGACCGTGTGGCCGTTGAAGCAGCAGCAGGAAGAAGCGCGCGCGAAGCGCCGCGTGGGCCTCGGCTTTACTGGCCTCGGCGACGCGCTGATCATGCTCGGCCTGCGCTACGACTCGGACGAAGCGCGCCGTATGGGCGCACGCATCGCTGAAGCGATGCGTAACGAGGCCTATGCGGCCTCGGTGGACCTCGCCCGGGAAAAGGGGGCCTTTCCGCTGCTGGATGCCGCTCAATACCTCGCGGCGCCGCGTTTCGCTTCCCGCCTGCCGGAAAACATCAAGGCGGACATCCGCAAGCACGGCATCCGCAACAGCCACCTGCTCTCGATCGCGCCCACCGGCACGATCTCGATTGCGTTCGCCGATAACGCCTCCAACGGCATCGAGCCCGCGTATGCCTGGACCTACCAGCGCAAGAAGCGCATGGCCGACGGCTCGATGAAGACCTACGACGTCGAGGACCACGCGTGGCGGCTCTACCGCCACCTCGGTGGCAACATGGAGAAACTTCCTCCCGCCTTCGTCACCGCCATGGATATCTCCGCGCTCGACCACATGCGGATGGTCGCCGTGGTGGCGCCGTACGTGGACTCGGCAATCAGCAAAACCGTCAACGTGCCCGAGGACTATCCTTACGAGGAGTTCCGGGACCTCTATCTGGAGGCGTGGAAGGCGGGGCTGAAAGGCATCACCACCTACCGCCCTAACAAAGTACTCGGTAGCGTGCTCTCGCTCGCGCCCTCTCCCGAGGCCGAGCAGCCGAACGACCTCGACACCAGCGCCGACCGCCGCATCCGGCTGGATGCCGCGCCGCAGCCCGCGCTCTCGAGCCTGCGCTGGCCGGGGCGGCCGAAGCTCGCCGCCGGCAATCCATCGTGGACCTACATGGTCGAACATCCAGCCGGCCCCTTCGCGATCTTCGTCGGCCACGTCGAGAGCGGCGAACCGTTCCCGTTCGAGGTATGGGTCAACGGCGCCGAGCAGCCGAGGGGGCTGGGCGCGGTCGCCAAGACGCTCTCGATGGACATGCGCGCGCAGGACAAGGCCTGGCTCAAGATGAAGCTTGAGATCCTGGCGCGCACCGCGGGCGACGACGCCTTTGATTGCCCGATGCCGCCCGACGGCGAGCCGCAGCGCGTGCCGAGCCTGGTGGCGGCGTTCGCGCGCATCGTGCGGCTCCGCGTGGACGAGTTGGGCGCGCTGACAAAGCGCGACGGCCCCTCGCCCGTGCTCGACGCCTTGTTCGCGAAGAAAGAGCCCAAGACCGGCACCGACGGCACCCTGTCGTGGACTGCCGACGTGCACAATCCGCGCGCCGGCGACGATTTCGTGCTGATACTGAAGGAGCTGCAGTTGCCCGGCGGCCAGCGCCGTCCGTACTCGGTGTGGATGGCGGGCGAATACCCGCGCGCGCTCGACGGGTTGTGCAAGCTGCTCTCCCTCGACATGCGCGTGATCGACCCGGCGTGGATCGGCATGAAGCTGAGGAAGCTCCTCAACTACGCCGAGCCGCTCGGCGACTTCATGGCGCGCGTGCCGGGCGAGAACCGCCAGCAGAATTTCTCCAGCACCCTCGCCTACGTCGCGCGCCTCATTATTCACCGCTACGCCATGCTGGGCGTGCTCGATGAGCGCGGCTACCCGGTGAGCGAGATGGGAGTGCTGGAGATCCCCGAGGACGATCGGGTGCAAGCGCGCGCCCCGTCGTACCGCGTGCTGCACGGCAAAAAATGCCGGGAGTGCGGCAACGCGGCGGTGATCTACAAGGATGGGTGCGAGTTCTGCACGGCGTGCGG
>CAZCGD010000338.1:0-3337 GCA_964498105.1 uncultured Streptomycetaceae bacterium | reverse complement strand
GGGGGGTATGTAGAAATTACGCTGCATGGTTGTCATCTCCCGAAGGGACGGATTAGGCCCTTTGCAATTGCAAGATTTGTTTCGCGCGCCCATTGATCGTCGGCTGATTCTTGCTTACTCGCTGATCCATTTCCAGTAACGCGCGACGAGTCCGGGCTTTCTGCTAATTCTTTCTTGCCCGCTCGCAGCGCCGCCATGTTCGCGCGGCTGCGCAGGTTTCGGATCGCCAGACTGCATTGTTCGAGCGTGTCGGAATGTTGTTCCAGTTGCATCGAGTGCGCGGATAGCCGCTTCAACAGGGACCGGTCCGATGTACGGAGCGCGACAATCAGGGCAGAGATCGAGATGGACAGGCCCGCCAACGTAAGTAACCACATTCCGAGCGTGGGAATCGTCGTCACAGCACACCAACATGGGGGTCTACCTGGGGATAACTCTTTGGATAGTTTGGAATCATGGCGATTTGCGCAGCTGCTAACGATCAGGAAAGGCCGAAAAACATCTTGAAAACCGGTCGGGAAAACTGAAATCCCCCTCCCCTGCTCGCTCGGCAGACCTCGCTCGCCCCCCTCCCCACTCTACCTAAGCGTAGAGCTTCTTACCAGCCTGTGGATATGTGGAAAACTTAGCCCGGAAGTTTGGCGAGAGAAGGCCCGGAGAAGGCGCAGGAGCGCCTACCCGCGGGGGGGGGTAGCAGGGGCAGGGGTCAGCGGAGAACGGCCGGCAGGCGGCCTCAGGCTCAGACCTTGAAGCGAATCACGCTCGCCACGATGTTCAGTTGGAAGCTGGCCGCGGTCGTGGCGCGGCTGACGTACATGCCGAGCTGATCGCCTGGGATCGCGATCAGCGGGCGCTGCATCGTGACTGCCGGCCGATCGCCGACACCGTAGACGTAGGGGTTATCGCCCGTGGATTCTGTCGTAGACACGCCCGACGTCGCTTGCGTCCGGATCGACGGCTGGTAGGCCAGGAATTCGGCCGCGACCAGGGTTCCGACTTGTACCCCGCAATAGTGGTCGACGTACCAGACCTCGTCTGACGGGACCAGGTGGATCGCCGCCGCGTCGAACTTCATCCCGACTGTGGTGAAGGTCGCAGTCGTGCCGAGTAGGCTTTCACGGCGCTGCGCCAGGATGAACGGCATCGCGTCGAGGCCGAGCTGCAGCGCGTCCTCGAACCGATCCGGCGCGCGCCCGCCAACCTTCGCATCGAGCAGGCCGAGCAGGCCGCGAAGGTAGGTATTAAACGGCGACGACATCAGACGTAGGTCAGCTGCGCGATTGCCCGGTGAATGACGGCGCCGCCCGTTGGATTGCGAACTGCGACGATGAGCCTGCGCCCCTGCACAGCTGCGAAGTTCAGGGTGAAGTCGTCGGGGATCACCGGCATGACCGTCTTCACGATGGGCGCGGATTCCTCAAGGATCACTTCGCCGCCCGCCTGCACCGTCACGAACGTGCCGGTGGCCGCAGCTGTCACGCCCAGGCTAACGATCGCGTTACGCTCGGGATATTCGAACGCGCTGCCGGTGAACAAGTTCGGATTGCTCGCGCCCGCGGCGACTGAGGTTTCTTTCTGGATGCTTGGCATGGTTTCATTTCCTGCAGTAGATGGTTTCTTTCGGCGACTTGTTCAGGCCGCGGGCTGTCTCGCGATACGTTCCGCGGTGACAGGTGGTCCTTTGCTGCCTGCGCTTTTTCTTGCGCTGCGTGTCCGTGCAACGATCCTGATCAACGGACTGTTTCGGCGCGAAGTCTAGCGCGGGTCTCTGAAGGTCAGTCAAGTCCCGCGTGATGCGGTTCACTCCGGGCAGTCGGTACGCGGTACGCGGCGCGGCGCGTAGTGCCGGTAATGCGAACGGCCAGGCGGTCGGCCACGAGCTCGGCCAGGTGGTCGGTACGGGCGACGGGAACGGCGACGGGAACGGCCAGGTGGTCGGTACGGGCGACGGGAACGGCGACGGCGAGCTCGTCGGGCTCGGTGTCGCCGTCGGGCTCGGTGCTGTCGCTGGCTGTGGGCTCGGCTGTGCCTGGGCGGGTTCGGTGGTTGTGGGCGCCGTTACTGGCGCACCGGGTGGCGCGGGCGCCGCGGGTGCGCTCGGGCCGGTGGGCGCCGATTGCGGGGTCGGATGCGGCGCCGATTGCGGCGGGCGCGCGGTCCCTGGCACCGGTCCACGTTCAATCGGCAACGGAACTGCGCGCGGTATCCGATACGGTGGCGGGGTTCGTGATGGTCGAGGCACGGTAGTCGGGCGCGCGGGCCGCGCGGGGAACGGGCGCGCAGGATTCGGGCGCGGTGGGCGCGGCACTACGCGGCGCGGAATTGCGGGGGTGCCGGGAGGCCTGATGCGCCTAGTCGGTCCGCGCAATACGCGCGCCGCCGCTTTCACGATTGCGCCGGATTGTCGTTTCAGGATCGCGGTGAACACCCCGCGGAACACGCCAGCTGTAGGAAGTCCGAGAATGATCCCACCCAGGATGTCGGCACCGACGCAGCGGCCCGGGTGGAACGGGTCCGGCACGTTGACGATGAACGGGTCATCACTTTTCGGGCATCCGGCACCGGGCGCGTCGACGCTGCGCGGATGATTTGGTTGCAGCTGCAACTTTTCTCGCGGAGTGCGCGGCGGCTCAACCACCGGACCAGGTGGCGGGCGAGTGCCGCCGCCGCCGCCGCCTCCGCCGCCCTCGCGCGGTGGCCGCTCGTAGAACGGACCGCGCGGAATGTCGCGCCGCCCGTAGAAGAAATCGAACCACCAGTCGAACGGGTCGCGGTCTCGGTTAAATTCACCGAACAGGTAGTCGTAAGTCTGCCAAACCACGGCTCACCGCCGTTTCTGCATCGCTCGCAGTCGTGCCATGCGCCGCTTCATCGCGGGCGAACCTTTGCCGGTCCGTGCCTTGCGCCGCTTGGTTCGCTGCGCGACCTTCGCGAGTCTGCGACCAGCTCGGCGACCAGCTCGGCCGCCGCCCGATGCAAAGCCACCCATCAGCGCGGCGACACCGGCCTGGGTGTTGCACTGGGCGCCAATCACGCCACCGGGGGGTATGTAGAAATTACGCTGCATGGTTGTCATCTCCCGAAGGGACGGATTAGGCCCTTTGCAATTGCAAGATTTGTTTCGCGCGCCCATTGATCGTCGGCCGATTCTTGCTTACTCGCAGAGCCATTGCCAGTAGCGGGCGATGCGTCCGGGCTTTCTTGCTGTTCTTTCTTGCACGCTCGCATCGCTGCCATGTTCGCGCGACTGCGTAGGTTGCGAATCGCTAGGCTGCATTGTTCGAGCGTGTCGGAATGTAGTTCCAGTTGAGTCGAGTGCACGGATAGCCGCCTCAAC
>CAZCGD010000337.1:0-2337 GCA_964498105.1 uncultured Streptomycetaceae bacterium | reverse complement strand
ATCGCCAGCCTGCGCGCGTGGTGGCTCGGGCTGGCCCGCCGCGAGCGGGCGATGACGGCCGCGGCCGCGTCGTTCGTGCTGCTGGCGCTCCTCTATCTGATCGCGATCGAGCCCGCGTGGAAGGCGCGCGCGCGGCTGGAGGCTGAATTGCCGCGCTTGCGCGCGCAGGCGGCCGAAGTCAATGCGCTTGCGCACGAGGCGAAAGGGCTGACGAGCCGCGGCGTTGCGGTGGAATCGGCAGCCTCGGCAAAAACCGCGCTGGAACAGTCGCTCGCACGCGCGAACCTCGGTGGCGTGCGAGTTGCCGCGCTCGACGAGCGCCGTGTTGCGGTGAGCGCCAAGGCCGTGCCGGTGACGCAATGGCTCGCATGGGCGGAAGAGGTGGCACGCGAATCGCGCCTGCGCATCGCTGCCATCAAGATTTCGAGAACCTCCGTCCGCGCCGTGGTCGACGCCGAGGCCACTTTCGAAATCGCGGCCCGGCAATGATGCGATGGGCCGGGATGCGCTACGGCGCGGGCCTCGCGCTCGCCGCCATCCTCGCGGTGGCGTTGACCGCGACAGTGCGCGCGCCTGCTGCATGGGTCGGCGACTGGCTGCAGGCGCAGGGCAGGCTGCGGCTCGTTGACGCGCGCGGCACGGTCTGGAACGGCTCGGCGATGCTCGGGCTGAGCGACGGACGGCAGGTGACGCTCCTTCCGGGGCGCCTGTCGTGGAAGATCGGACTCGCCGCGATTGCGTCCGGCCGCGTGACGGCTGACGTGTCGCATCCGGCGCTGGCCGCGCCGCTCGCGGTTACGCTCGCGGCGAAGTCGATCGCGCTGAAAGCGGGCCAGGCGGAGTTGCCCGCGGCGCTGCTCGCGGCACTCGGGGCCCCATTCAACACCGTTCGACCCGGGGGCGCCCTCGGTTTGCGCTGGACCGACGTAGAGCTCACCGGCGGCGTGCTCGCGGGCAATCTCCAGATCGACTGGAGCGACGCGCAATCGGCGTTGTCGACGGTCGCGCCCCTGGGAAGTTATCGCCTGCAGGTGACCGGAGCGGGGGACACCGCGCGGCTGCAGCTCGACACCTTGCGCGGACCCCTGCGCCTGCAAGGTAGCGGAACCGTTAAAGGGGGGCGGGTGAGCTTCAAGGGGATGGCGTCGGCTGACCTGGAAATGCGCCCGGCGCTGATTGGCCTGATCGGTGTGCTTGGGCCCCGGGTGGGGGATCAGGCGATCCTTGCTATAGAAACGTGATATAAATGAAGGACATACAGTTTTGACTTCCAGTAAACATGCAACCTGTGGCGGCCCTGCCACATGTCCTTCGCGAATTGCCTCTTTTTGGAGGATAATGCGTTCCCCGTCCTCGAAACTTGGTAGAAATGAAGGACATGCCTTTGGGACTTCGAGTGAATACGCAGCATCGGGCAGACCTACCTGCGGCGCCGTCGTGGGTGCGGGGGCTTTGCATGCGGGCGGCGACGCTGCTGGTGGTGCTCACGCTCAGCGCCGGCGCGGCGGCGCAGGAGCGCGTCACGCTCAATTTCTCGAACACCGAGATCGACGCGGTGGTGCGGGCAATTGCCCAGTTCACCGGCAAGGTCTTCATCGTCGATCCGCGCGTTAAGGGCACGCTCACCCTCTCGGTCGAACAACCACTGACTCCCGACCAGGCGCTGGCGGCATTGAGCGCGGCGCTGCGCATGCAGGGCGTCGTCCTGGTCGAATCGGGCGGCGTGGTGCGCGTGGTGCCGGAGGCCGACGCCAAGCTGCAGGGCGGAGCGGTGCAGTCGGGGCCGGGCGCGGCGCGCGGCGACGAGCTGGTGACGCAGGTGTTTCGACTGAATTACGCGGCGGCAGCGAGCATCGTCCAGGTTCTGCGCCCCCTGATCGCGCCGAACAACACCATCAGCGCCTATCCGCCGAACAACACCATCGTCGTCACCGACTTCGCGGAAAACATTCGCCGCATCGCGCGCATCATCGCCGCGATCGACACGCCGGCGGGCAGCGAAATCGATATCGTCCGGCTGCAGCACGCGATCGCGAGCGATCTCGCGGTCCTGTTGGGGAAGGTGCTCGATGCCTCGGCACAGGGCGGGGACGCAAGCCAGAGGGTCACGGTGCTGGCGGAACCGAGCAGCAATTCCCTCCTCATTCGTTCCGCGAGCCCGGCGCGAGTCAACCTCGTGCGCACGTTGATTGCCAAGCTCGACCAGCCCGCGGCGGTGCCGGGCAACATCCACGTCGTGTATCTGAAAAACGCCGCGGCGACGCGTCTGGCGCGCACGCTGCTCGGCGCCGGGGGCAGCGATCCTGCCGGTCTATCCCCGTCCACTACCACTCCGGC
>CAZCGD010000336.1:0-4018 GCA_964498105.1 uncultured Streptomycetaceae bacterium | reverse complement strand
CCCCGGCGACAACTGGCCAGCGGTGCGCCAGCGCGAACTTCACGATGCGCCGCTGCTCGACTCCAAAGGCCGTGCTCGGCATCACGACGAGCGCCTGCACACCGTCCTTCGCCAGGCGCGCGAGGGCAAGCTCGATTTCATCCGGGCGGGCCAACTCGGCGTAGCGCGCCTCAACCGAGTACTGCGCCACCGAGCGACGCGCGTTTGCCAGGTGCACGGCACGCATCGCGGCGGCGGTATCCACCAGAAAGCCGATGCGCCTCACCTTGGGCGCGGCGGCGAGCAGCAGTTCCAGGAATTTCTCGGAGAGGGCCATTGACAAACTGGTGACCCCGGTGACCATGCCGCCCGGTCGCGCCAGGCTTGCCACCAGCCCCGCGGCGACCGGATCGCCGCCGCCGACCATGACGACGGGGGTCCTGGATGCTGCCCTGGCGGCGGCTTCTACTGCCCGACTCGGCCCGGCAACAATAACCGCCGGTCGCTTCGCCGCCAGTTCCCCGGCCAGGGCGGGCAGCCGGTCGGTCCGGCCGTCCGCCCAGCGTTCTTCCATTACGTAGTTCGAGCCCTCCTTCCACCCCAGCGCCGCGAGCCCTTCCTTGAACGCCGCGAAGAGATGCCCAATCGACTCACGTGAGCCCGTGTTGAGCCAGCCGATCAGAACCGGCGGCTTCGTTTGTGCCAGCACTTTGCCCGTCCAGGCGAGCGCGGGCCATGCTGCAACGGCCAGGATGAGCCACCGGCGCGTTGAGCGGTGCGAGCACGAGTGCGAGTTTTCCCCTGCGTCCGTCCCAACGCGACGACGTAAACCGGCATGAATATGTCCGGATTTACGGTTCATTCCCACCCCCGCAGACGTACCCTGGCAAGTAGTATCCCGCGCAAAACGATTTTCCCTTTACCGGCACGCGGCATGGCGGTAGTCTTGGCGCATGGAACAGGTAATGAAAGCCGAATTGCACCACGACGTCGCGACGCGACGTAGTGAGATCGCCCAGATGTGCGCTCAACTCGGCGTGCGCCGGCTGGAGTTGTTCGGTTCAGCGGCGCGAGGCGGACCCGCGAATGACCTGGATTTCCTCGTTGATCTTGGCGAGCGCCCCCCGGCTGAATACGCGCGGGCCTATTTCGCTTTGCATGAACGCCTGGCCGAATTGTTCGCTCGCTCGGTGGACCTGGTAACGCCGCCCGGCCTTCAGAATCCCTATTTCCGGCAACGCGTGGAACGGGAAAAAATCCTGCTCTATGCGGCTTGAGGCGCGAAAGTATCTCTTCGATATCCGGCAGGCGGCGGACCGTATCGCGCGCTTCTGCGAACGCAAGAAGTTTGAGGACTACCGGGGGGACGAACTGCTTCGTTCCGCCGTGGAACGCCAGTTCGAGATCATGGGAGAGGCGCTCTCGCAACTGGCGCGGCACGATCCGGAATTGGCGGAGCAAATCAAGGACTATCGCAAGATCATTGCGTTTCGAAACATCTTGATCCACGCCTATGCAACGGTTGACGACCGAATCGTGTGGGGCGTGGTCGAAGGCAATCTGCCGGCGCTCAGAGCCTCGCTGAGGGAGCTCTTGCCTGGCTCCTGAGTTGTTCCGCGCACGTGTAATCACTCGATCACCCTGTCCGCGCGAAACAGGACCGTTCGCGGAATCGTGATGCCGAGCGCCTTGGCGGTCTTCAGGTTGATGACCAGCTCGAACTTAGTCGGCTGTTCGACCGGCAGATCGCCGGGTTTCGCGCCCTTGAGGATCTTGTCGACGTAGGTGGCGGCGCGCCGGTACATGTCGGCACGGTCTGGCCCATAGGACACAAGACCGCCGGCGTCCACGAATTCCGAAAATACATATATCGACGGCAGGCGGCTCTTTGCCGCAAAGCGCGCTATCCGATTCGTACTGAACAATGGGTTTGCCAAGATGAAAAGGGCGCCAGCGCGCGCCCGAGTCGCGGCTTCGAACGCTTGGTCGAACTCGTTGGGGCTCCGCACCTCCAGCGAATGAAGCTGGACTCCCAACTGCCGTGCCGGGAGTTGAAGTTCTTTCCAACTGAGTGTCGAGGCTGGGGCCTGTGGATTCCAGAGCACCGCCACACGGGAGAGCTTGGGAACCATTTCCTTGAGCAGTTCCAGCCGTTTTCCGACCAGCTCCGGTCCCATTTGGGACAACCCCGTGACGTTGCCGCCGGGCCGCGCCAGGCTCTCAGCCAGCCCGACTGCAATCGGGTCACCCATAGCCACCGCAACGATAGGGATAGCCCTGGTCGCTTTTTGAGCAGCCACAGCAGCGGTGGAACCAAAAACAACAATGACGTCAACCGTGAGGCGGACGAGATCGGCAGCGAGGTCAGGGAAGCGATCGATATTACCCTCCGCATAGCGGTACTCGATGCTGAGGTTCTTGCCCTCGACCCATCCGCGGTCGCGCAGCCCTAGCCGGAATGCCTGGTACCAGAGCGCGGTAGCGGAAGGCGAGGATGGCGAGAGCAGTCCTATCCGGCGGACTTTTGCCGGCGCCTGCGCGCGTGCCGCGCCCGCCCAGGCGAGCGCGCCTGCTCCGAGCGCAATGAGTAATTCTCGACGTGTTGTCATGCGATCCAACCGGGTTACCGGCCCCCCGTGGCTACCTATGACAAGGCCATTCTAGCCGCGTTTGAGCAAGCAGAAGTGAGTAGCACCACGCCCCGAAGTTGTTAAATATTCACATCCCGGCCAGGCGCTGGGCCGGGAAAAAAGGGATGAGGGATGAGGGATGAGGAAAAATCCTAAGGCAGAAGGATGACCTAACTCCTTGTTGTCCCTTTGTGTCCTTTGGGTCCGCTTCCAGGACCGCTGGCGACAAAAAACCCCGCCGCAGCGGGGTTTCTCGAACCGGTCCCTTCGACTACGCTCAGGACAGGCACTGGTCACCGGTCAGTCTTCGTCGTCACTCGTCACTCAAAACTCAACATTCAAAACTCAACACTCGTTCAAATCTTCCCCGCCTTGCGCTTCTGGATGTGCTCCTCAACGCCCTTCTTGCCGACGTCGGTTTCCGGCTTCCAGACGTTCTGGTGCTTGAGGAGGCCGGCTTTCTCCCAGTTGTGCGTCGGATCGCCCATGTAGACGATGAACACCTCGCAGCCGTCGGGATACTCGTAGGGCCCGTGCGGGATGTCCCAGCCGAACACGTAGTCGCCGGGGCGCAGGTCTTTGCCGGCCACGCACATGCGGCCCTTGGTCACCAGGATCGAGTGCCAGCTCTTGTGCGTATGCGCGGGCTCGACGTATCCCGGGGGGAACCGATGTTTCATGTCGATGCGCTTCATCACCGGGTCGTAGTTCAGCACCTTGACCTGGACGCCGGGCGGGAGCTTCAGCACTCCGCGCACGTCGTCGCTCTCCCACGGAACCTCGTGGTCGTAGATTGCCTTGAAGGTGTGGTCGCAACCGTCCGCGCGGGCGGCCGGCGTCTTTTTCGCTTTCTTCGCTTTCTTCGCTGCCATTTCGCATGCCCTCCTGTCTGATTCGAGTCACGTATTGTGCCTACACCGCCGGCAACCAACAAGCCGGCCCCGCGTCACCGGATGTCGAGCAGCGCCGCGAGGTTCTTCCACAGGATCTTCTCTTTCTCCTCCGGCGTCAGCGACTTGAGATTCTGCACCCACGCCACCGGCGAGGGCTTCCAGCCGACGAACGGCCAGTCGCTGCCGAGCACCACGCGGTCGGCGCCCACGCGGTCGATCAGAAAGCGCAGCGCTTCCTCGCTGGGAACTACCGTGTCGTAGTAAAGCTTCTTCTGGTACGCGCTCGGCTGCTTCGGAGTGCTGCGTGTCGCAGGGCGCTCGTTCCAGTTGCGGTCGAGCCGCCCCATCGCGAAGCAGGCGGGTCCGCCGCCGTGTGCGATGCACACCTTGAGATCCGGGCACTTCTCCAGGACGCCGCTGCATATCAGCACCGCGGTCACGATCGCGTCGTCCAGGATTACGCCGAGGCTGTTGAAGAGCCCGTGGCGTGGGATCCGCTGCATAAGAAAGTTGTTC
>CAZCGD010000335.1:0-4096 GCA_964498105.1 uncultured Streptomycetaceae bacterium | reverse complement strand
TGCGCGAGGTAGTTCTCCATGGCCAGCACCACCAGCGCGCCGGCAACCGGCCCGAACACCGTGCCCAGGCCACCGACCAGCGTCATCAGCACGACCTCGCCCGACATGGTCCAGTGCACCGCGTTCAACGCCGCCAGCTGGAACACCATCGCGTTGGTGGCGCCCGCGAGCCCGGACAACGCCGCCGACAGCACGTAGGCGAGCAGCTTGTAACGGTCGGTGTCATAGCCGATGGACTTTGCGCGCGCCTCGTTTTCGCGGATCGCTTTCAGCACCTGGCCGAAGGGCGAATGGATGATGCGGTAGATCAGGAGAAACCCCGAGATGAAGATCACGAATACCATCGCGTACATCGCCCTTACGTCGGTGAGATCGATGAGCCCGAACAGCCTGCCGCGCGGCACCGCCTGGATGCCGTCCTCGCCGTGAGTGAACGGCACCTGCACGCAGAAGAAATAGACCATCTGCGCCAGCGCCAGCGTGATCATCGCGAAATAAATGCCCTGCCGCCGGATAGCAATCAGGCCGGACAGGAAGCCAAGCGCACAGGAAACAGCGGCGCCCGCGAGGATGGCAAGCTCCGGGGTCAGGCCCCAGACCTTGGCGGCGTGCGCCGCGGTGTAGCCCGCCATGCCGAGAAACATGGCGTGACCGAATGACAGCAGCCCGACGTAGCCCAGCAGCAGGTTGAAGGCGCTGGCGAACAGCGCGAAGCACATCACCTTCATCAGGAACACCGGGTAGATCACTGCCGGTGCGGCCAGAAAGAACGCCGTCATCGCGAGGAAGGCGACGCGCTGGTGCACCGGCACGCGGCTCCACCACCACCCTGTCATTCGCTGTCCGGCTGCTGCTTCCATTGCTGGCCCTATTTCTGCGTCCCGAACAGGCCGGCCGGCCTGATCATGAGCACGATCGCCATGATGATGAAGATGACCGTGTTCGAAGCCTCGGGATAGAACACCTTGGTGAAGCCTTCGACCAGCCCCAGCACGAAACCGGTGATGATCGAGCCCAGGATCGAGCCCATGCCGCCGATCACCACCACCGCGAATACGACGATGATGAGGTGCTCGCCCATCAGGGGATTCACGCTGTAGATCGGCGCCGCCATCACCCCCGCGAGCGCCGCGAGCCCGACGCCGAAGCCGTAGGTGAGCGTGACCATCCGCGGCACGTTGATGCCGAACGCCTGCGTCAACTGCGGATTCTCGGTCGCGGCGCGCAGGTACGAACCGAGCTTGGTTTTCTCGATCATGAACCAGGTGGCGAGGCATACCGCCACCGAAGCGACGATTACCCAGGCGCGGTAGTTCGGCAGGAACATGAAGCCCAGGTTCTGCCCGCCTTGCAGCTCTTTGGGCATGGCGTACGGCAGCCCGGTGGAGCCGAATTCCTGCCGGAACAGCCCCTGGATGATGAGCGCCAGCCCGAAAGTCAGCAGCAGCCCGTAGAGATGGTCCAGCTGGTACAGCCGCTTGAGCATCAGCCGCTCGATCACCATCCCGGTCGCGCCCACTATGACGGGCGTGATGACGAGCGCCCACCAGTAGTTGAGCCCGAGCTTGTTCAACAGGAACCATGCGCAGAAGGCGCCCATCATGTATTGGGCGCCGTGCGCGAAGTTGATGATGTTGAGCAGGCCGAAGATGACGGCGAGGCCGAGCGACAGCAGCGCGTAGAACGAGCCGTTGATCAGCCCGATCAGCAGCTGCCCGAACAAGGCCTGGGTCGGGATGCCGAAGATCTCGCTCACGTTCGCTCAGTGATGAGTGACGGGTGACGAGTGACGAGGGAAAAGGAAGCGCGCCGCTCAGCTGCGCGCGACCCTTTTGCCTTTTGCCTTTCGCCTTTCGCCTTACTTAATCAGCGGGCAGCCGCCGTCCTTCTCCGGCCGGAACGCCTGCTCGGCAGGGATCGTGCCGCGCAGCTTGTAGCAGTCCCACGCGCCCTTCGATTCCGCCGGCTTCTTCACTTCGAACAGGTACATGTCGTGGATCTTGCGGCCGTCCTGGCGCACGCGGCCCTTGCCGAAGACCGGGTCATCGGTCGGCAGTTCCTTCATCCTGGCGACCACCTTGTCGCCAACATCCGACTTCAGCGCCTCGACAGCCTTCAGGTAGTGCAGCACCGCGGAATAAACGCCCGCCTGCCCCATCGTCGGCATCGCGCCCTTGTGACGCTGCGCGAAACGCTTGGAGAACGCACGCGTCTGGTCGTTCAAGTCCCAGTAGAACGACTCGGTGAGCAGCAGCCCCTGCGCCACATCAAGCCCCAGCGAGTGCACGTCGGTCAGGAACACGAGCAGGCCGGCAAACTGCTGGCCGCCCTTCGCGATACCGAACTCCGCCCCCTGCTTGATGGCGTTGATGGTGTCCGCCCCGGCGTTTGCCAACCCGATGATCTTGGCCCGGGAGGCCTGCGCCTGCAGCAGGAACGAAGACATGTCGGCCGAGGGGAACGGATGGCGCACTTTCCCGTTCACCTTGCCGCCGAGATTCTTCACCACCGCCTCGGTTTGCTGCTCGAGCGAGTGGCCGAACGCATAGTCGGCAGTCAGGAAAAACCAGGTGTCGCCACCGCCCTTGACCACCGCCGTTCCCGTGCCGTTGGCGAGCGACCAGGTGTCGTAGGTCCAGTGGATCGAGTTGGGCGTGCAGGCCTTCCCCGTCAGGTCCACCGTGGCGCCGGTGGAGACGATGAGCACTTTGTTCTTCTCGCGCGTCACCTGGTTTACCGCCAGCACGACCGAGGAGGTCGGAACGTCCACGATCAAGTCCACCTTGTCCACGTCGAACCACTGGCGCGCGATGCTCGAGCCGACTTCCGGCTTGTTCTGGTGATCGGCGACGAGAATCTCGACCTTCAGGCCTTTTTTCGCCGCGCCGAAGTCCTCCACCGCCATGCGCGCGGCGACGACCGAGCCCGGCCCGGCGAGGTCGGCGTAGGTGCCCGACTGATCGTTCATCACGCCGATCTTGATCACCCCGTCGGAAATCTGGGCGTGCGCGGCGCCGGCGGCCAGCGCGAGTGCTGCTGCGATGCCTATTGCGTGTTGCCGTAACATGGTTGGCTCTCCTATTGCAGGTTTAATGAATCAGACGCCGAGGTACTCGTGCAGCTTCTTCATGCTGGACTCCAGCCCGGCATTGGGAATCATGTCCACGACGCGGCCGTTCTCCATCACGTAATGGCGGTCTGCCACGGCCTGGGCGAAGCGGAAATTCTGCTCCACGAGCAGGATGGTAAATCCTTCCAGCTTGAGGCGGGCGATGGTGCGCCCGATCTGCTGCACGATAACGGGCGCGAGCCCCTCGGTCGGCTCGTCGAGCAGCAGCAGCCGCGCCCCGGTGCGCAGGATACGCCCGATCGCGAGCATCTGCTGCTCGCCGCCGGAGAGCTTGGTGCCCTGGCTCGCGAGGCGCTCCTTCAGGTTGGGGAAGATCTCGTAGACCTGCTGCAGGCTGAAGCCGCCCTCGCGCACCGTGGGAGGCAGCAGCAGGTTCTCCAGCACGTTCAGGCTGGCAAAAATGCCACGTTCTTCGGGGCAGAAGGCGATGCCCATGCGCGCGATACGGTTGGAAGGCAGGCCGATCGTTTCCTGCCCCTCGTAGGCGATCGAGCCCTCGCGCCGGCCCACCATGCCCATGACGGACTTGAGCGTGGTGGTCTTGCCGGCGCCGTTGCGCCCGAGCAGCGTCACCACCTCGCCGGCGCGCACCTCGAAATTCACGCCGTGCAGGATGTGCGACTCCCCGTACCAGGCGTTCAGGCCTTTCACGAGCAGCAACGCGTCACTCATCTCTCTTCACTCATCATTCATCATTCATCATTCAACGCTCAATGTCCCTTCCCCAGGTAGGCCTCGACGACGTTCGGATCCTTCGATACGGCATCGTAATCGCCTTCGGCGAGGATCTCGCCCCGGGCAAGCACCGTAATGCGGTCCGAGAGTTTGGAGACGACGGAAAGGTTGTGTTCCACCATCAGCACCGTGCGGTTGACGGCGACGCGCCTGATCAGGGCCGAGATGCGCTCGACATCCACGTGCGTCATCCCCGCCGTCGGCTCGTCGAGCAGCATCATCTCCGGGTCG
>CAZCGD010000334.1:0-1942 GCA_964498105.1 uncultured Streptomycetaceae bacterium | reverse complement strand
TTCATGAGTGCGCCGACCTCCCGGTTGAGCATGAGCACGAGGGACACCGGGGTCTTGTTCGGCGCGAGCAGGCCGTACCAGCTGCGCAGCTCGTAGCCCGGCACGCCGGACTCGGCGACCGTAGGCAAATCGGGCAGCACTTGCATCCGTTGCGGGCTCGTAATGGCCAGCGCCTTCAGCTTGCCACTTCTCACGAGCGGCGCCGCCGTCAGCGTGTTCGTGATCGCCAGCTGCACGCGACCGCTCATGACATCGATCATCGACAAGCCGCTGCCCTTGTACGGGATGTGCGTCATCTCGACGCCCGCCATGGACTTGAAGAGTTCCATGCCGAGGTGTACGACCGTGCCGACGCCGCTGGAGGCGTAAACCAGCGGCTTCGCCCGGGCCAGCGCGATCAACTCCCTGACCGAGTTGGCGGGTAGCGACGGCGTCGCCACCATCAGGTACGGCTGCGAGATCATCAGCGCGACCGGCGTCAGCGCCTTTGGGATATTGGTCGTCACCGTGCCGAGCAGCATCGCGGTCACGTTCTGCGCGCTCAGGGTCGCCAGGGTGTAGCCATCGGGCGCCGCCTGCGCCGCGAGCTGCAACGAGATCGCGCCCGCGGCGCCCGCGCGGTTGTCCACCACCACCGACTGGCCCAGCCGCTCGCTCAACTTCTGCGCGATGGCACGCATCATGACGTCAGTGCCGCTGCCGGCGGGCGAGCCGACCAGCACGCGGACCGGCCTGTTCGGATAGTTTTCCGCAGGCCGGGCGGACGGTTGCTGGGCAAGCGCCGCGTTCGCCGCGCAGGCGGCGAGAACCAGGACGATGCCGAGCCACCTGGCGCGAACCCGAATTTTCAATCCGCCTTCCCTATGCCTTCCCGGCGGCTCAACGCACGACGATTTCATCGCCCTCGACCGTGAACTGGTGATCGAAGCCTTCGGACGCCCATTCCATGAAACGCAGCGCGTCGTCGAAGCGCGGATCGCCCTTGCGCAGCACTTCGGGCCGCAGTTGCTTGTCGATCAGCACGGGCAGGAACGACACGCGCTGCGCGCCCTCGCGCGTCAACACCGCCTTCGCGATCAGGCTGCGCTTCGCATCGGCGCCGTACGATAGATGCGGGTAATCGGGGTCCATCACGACCCCGTAGCGTTGCATGAATTCCGCCGCCTTCGCCGGCGTTTTGGCGGTCGAGGACATGATGAAGTTGCTCAAGCTGTAGAAGCAGACCTTGCCGCGGTGGGTACCGATCGCCTTCGGGGTGTGCGCGTGATGCCCGAGGATCAGGTCCGCCCCGGCCGCGACCACGGCATTGGCCACGGTCACCTGATAGTCGGCGATCAACCGCGGGATGAAGTGGATGCCCCAGTGCAGCGACAGCACCACCGCGTGGGCCGATTTCTTCGCCTCGGCGATGTCCTCCAGCATGCCGGCGAGGTCTTCCTCGTGCGGAACGGTGACGACTCGCGGCGGCACGCCGGCCTGGTAGTCGAACGGCTCGTAGTACGTATGCGCTCGCAGCGGCGCGATGCCAGCATGGTCACGCCCCGCCGCGTACCCCGTCTGCAGGATGGAGCAGTAGGCGAGAAAAGCGATTTTCACGCCGTTCTTCTCCACGATTGCCGGGCAGCGCGCTTCGCGCAGGTTGCGGCCCGCGCCGATGACCTGCATGCCCTTGCCCTGGAACAGTGCGACCGTATCGAGCAGGGCGTCCTCGCCCCAGTCCATCGCGTGATTGCTGGCCAGAGAGACGACGTCGAAACCGCAATCGGTGAAGACCGAGGCCATGTGCGGCTTGACGCGGCTATGGGCGCCCCCGGAATGGACCTGCAGGGAACCCCGGTCCGAGTACACGCGCTCGACCTGGGCGAAGCGGAGATCGGCGCCGGCGAGCGTCGGTTTCGCCAGTACGGAATAGGCATCCATCGGCTCGTGCAGCGGGCCGACG
>CAZCGD010000333.1:0-5146 GCA_964498105.1 uncultured Streptomycetaceae bacterium | reverse complement strand
TACGGATCGACCGCGATGCCCGGAAGCAGGTTCCCCTGCCCGATATCGACACTGGAGCCGAACACCGTGGGGCTGAAAGTTCCGTAAACTTCGCGGCCCGTAACCGCGCCGCCGAGGACGAAGTGATGCGAGCCCCAGCCGTGGTCGGAACCGTCGCCGTTCGAGGTGAGCGTGCGCCCGAAATCCGAAGCGGTGAAGAGCGTCACGTCGTTCTCCACGCCCAACTGCACGAGCCAGGAGTAGAACGCGCTCACCGCGGCGTTGACCTGCGCAAGCTGCTGGGTATGCTGGGTAAGGAGGAAATCGTGGTTGTCGAAGCCGCCGATGCTCACCAGGAATACCTGGCGGCCCGACCCGAGCGTGGTCCGCGCGGCGATGATGCGAGCAACGACGCTGAGCTGCGAAGCGAGGCTGTTGTTGGCTGGGATCCCCCCCTGCAGCGTGGACGCCGGCGGAAGCGCTCCGGAGAGATCCTGGTTCGCCGTGATCGACCGATTCGTGATCACGCGCAGTTCATTCTCGAACAGGTTCGGGCTCGTGCCCGTGATAAGGCTGCGGTAGGCGGCTGATGCCGCGGTACTGGAGCCGTAGATCGTGCCGGAAATGCTGGAGATTGCGGTGGGCCCGCTCGAGCCGACTTGATACTGGAGGACGTTCGTGCCCGAAAGGAATACCGAGTTGCCGCCCGCAGAAATGCAGGTGAACAAGGCGTTCGCATTCTGGCTCGCGAGCAGATCGCCGATCCGGCCGCCCCAGCCGATCTTCGCCCCTTCCCCGATGGGCCGGTACGCCTGCCACACCGACTGCTGGTCGTTGTGCGAGAACAGGTTCGGTGGCAATGGCACGGAGCGGTTCTGATACTGCGCCTTGGTCGTCGGCACGACCAGCGGCCCGACGTTGGCGACCACCGCGAGTCTGCCCGCGTCCCAGTGGCTCTTGAACGCGGTCAACGCGGGATGGAAGGCAAACTCGCGCCCGCCCTGCGACGCGACCGGGCCGGTGGCGGTGCCGGCGAGCGCCGCATCGCGCGGGATTGCGATCGATGAGCGTGACGCGCTGTACTCGCCGTACGACGTCTGGTCGTACGGGATGAAAGTATTGGTGTGGTCGTTCCCGCCGTAGAAGAACAGGCACACGAGCGCCTTGTAGCCGGGGAGCGTCTGCGCCGAGGCCGCGCTTATTGCGGCGAGGTTGAGGGCGAACGGGCTGGCCGCGCCCGCGATCGACATGAGCGAGCAGGTCTTGAGAAACTGGCGGCGGGACGAGTGCATGGAGTTCCTCCCAAGGTTATTTCTGGACGAGGTAGTCGGGCGACGACAGCGCGAAAAACACCGCGAGCCGTGCCCGATTCAGGCGCGCGGTCGTCGCGTTGGCGCCCGGGTACGGAATCGAATTGACCGCAGTGACGATGAGATTCCTGGTCCCCGCGCTCATCGACCCGGCGGTGAGAAGAAGGCTCACGCGATCGACCAGGAGGTTGGCGTCGTGGGCGAGCGCCATCTCGGCGGTATAGTCCGGCTGGACGTCGCGCGGAGAATTGGAACCGACACCGATCTGCACGATGCTGCGCATGAAGTTCGAGTAACCGACCACCGAGACCTCGTTGGTGATCTGCAGCTCGGGAGCAACCAGGTTCGCCGTTGCGATTGCGGTGTTGGGCGGCACGTAGCCCGGGCGGTAGAAATTGAACACCGTCGGCGAGCGCATCGGCGACTGGCCCAGCGAAGTGGCCGGATCGTCGGTCGTGCCGACCAGGAACACTCCCGAGGCCGAGCGCGCGTTGAAGGCGCGCATCCATTGGGCGAGCCTGAGAATGGGCTCGCGCGTCTTGCCGGGGTCGCTGGTTGTTGTGGCACACGCTTCGATGTCGAGCAGGATCGCCGCGATCGTCGCGCGCAGGTCGCCGCGTTGGCCGGTGCCCACGATGTAAGCGCCCGACTGATAGCGCCCCGTATTGAACGCCTGAGTGACGCGTCCGACGTACGCCGGCGAGGGGTTGCTCGTCACCAGGCGCTGAATCAACTGCCGCCCGATGAACGGGCCGACGTTGGGATGGTCGGCGATCGCGTTGAGTGCGCGGTTCAGGTCTCCAACGGGATCCGGAGTGGTGCTCGCCGCAATGGTCGTATTGAGGAATCTCTTTTCCGAAATCGAGTGGAATTGCGGGAAGCTCTGCATGGGCAGCACTTCCCGGTTCGGAGACTGCGTGCCGCTGCCGTTGAAGCAGTTGGTGGACGTGCTGGGGCAGTCCGCCCAGGAAAAGCCCGTGAACACGCGCGACAGGCCGACGATGTCGTTGGGGCCATAGGTCTCGGTCGGCTGCCCGGTGTTGACATCGAGCACGATCGTGCCGTCCGGGTTCAATTGATGGAGCCCGATCGAGAACAGCTGCATCACCTCGCGGGCGTAGTTCTGGTCGGGCACGCGGTTGAGCGCCGGATCTTCCTTGCGGTTGCGCAAATGCGAAAGGTACAGCCCCATCATGGGATGCAGCGTCACGTCCTGAAGCAGCTGGCGATAGTTGCCGAAGGCGTTGCGGGTGAGCATGTCCATATACGAAGCCACACCGCGCCGGAAGTTCTGGAGGTTCGCGTCCTGGAGCGAGATCACGAAGATCTGCGACAACGCGAACGCCACGCGCCGTTTCAGCTGGTCCTGGCCGGTCGCCGCCTCCCTCCAGAAGGTATACATCATGTGCTGGTCGCTCAGGTCCGTTACGCTCACGGTGTTGATGTACCCCTCGTGGCTGCGGTGGCTGGGCATGAAG
Source organism: uncultured Streptomycetaceae bacterium (assembly GCA_964498105.1). Classification (GTDB taxonomy): domain Bacteria; phylum Pseudomonadota; class Gammaproteobacteria; order Burkholderiales; family SG8-41; genus SG8-41. The sequence goes on along the minus strand of CAZCGD010000333.1, from coordinate 2,379 downwards.
AACTGGTCTTCCAGGATCGCGCTGTAGCCGTACTGCCGCGCCTTGGCCATTTCGGCATCGTTCGCTCCGAACGAGACCTGGTTCAGGAAGCACGCCGCCTCATTCGCGTTCGGCAAGGGATAGGCCGACTGCGGGACGGCGGCGAGATTGACTCCGCTGCCCGGCGGGCCGGAATCTGCCGGTGCCTGGGAATCATCGCCTTGACCGCAGCCGCCGAGGGCGACGGCGATCAGCACGGCGTTGAGGGCTCGAAGTGAATGGTGCATCGCCCGGATTTCCATCATGGGTGGACTCCAATTTTCTGGACGCGGGATGCCCGTCCGCAGTCTTGACACAATCCTATTTTGTTCTGTCCGAAGCCCATCAGCGAAGCAAATTAGTCACGCGATTGCGAAACTCGAGTGTCGGGGCCAAGCGACAGATTCGGGCCCCGTCAAGGCTCGACGAGTCCGATTCACACCGTCGGTGGCATTGCTGGCGCGATGCAGGTCTGCGCGCAAGATCAGCGCAGAGCGCCAAGGCCTGCGGCGGGCGAGCCGCGGGCTTGAAGACCTGCTCGCTAGTGAATTCGGAGCGGCGGGTGCCGCCCCGAATTCATTTCAGCAGCACTCCTGGTGGCGCCGTTTCATCACACCAAGCACGTCGCCGGGCTCGCGCTTCCACCAGTTGCGCGCGGAGAAGATCTCGACTTCGTGGAAACCGCGGTAGCCGGCGGCCTCCATCCACGAGCGGATCAACGGCAAGTCGATCACGCCGTCGCCCATCATGCCGCGGTCGTTGAGGAGATCCGTGGTCGGCGTGAGCCAGTCGCAGAGGTGAAAGGCGAGCAGGCGCTTGTCGCCCGCGCGCTCGATCTGGCTCTCGAGCTGCGGGTCCCACCACACGTGGTAGACGTCCACCGCGACGCCGAGCGCCCCGCCCTTCCCCGCATCCAGCTGGTCGCACAGGTCGAGCGCCTGCGACAGCGTGTTGACGCAGGCGCGGTCGGCGCAATACATGGGGTGCAGCGGCTCGATTGCGAGCGGCACGCCGGCGGAGCGCGCGTGCTCGAGCGCCTCGCCGATGCCGTCGCGCACCATCTCGCGCGCGCCCTTCAGGTCCTTCGATCCCGCGGGCAGCCCGCCGGCGACGAGCACCAGGCACCGCGCGCCGAGCGCCGCCGCCTCGTCGATCGCGCGCAGGTTGTCGTCGAGCGCCGCCTGGCGGCCCTTGCGGTCCGCCGCCGGGAACATGCCGCCGCGACAGAGGCCGGTGACGGTGAGCCCGCTGTTGCGGATCATCTTCGCCGCCTCTTTCACGCCAAGCGCGGCGAGTTTATCGCGCCACGGCGAGATGCCGCGAATGCCGTGGCGCGCGCAGCCCTCGATCATCTCGCGCAGGTTCCACTTCTCCCGCACCGTCGCCGTATTCAGCGACAGCAGTCCGGGATCGGGCAACGGTATCTTCATGCAGGCGCGGGGGATGGAGTGTCGAGGAATGAGTGTCGAGGAAAGGAGCTAGAGCGCCTCAGGTACTTTCCACTCGACACCTGACACTCGTCACTCAGGCAATTCCGCGCGTCGCGAGGAATTGTCAAATGCGCCGGCAGGCGAGCGCCCGGTCGCCTATTGCCCCGGGCGCAGCTGGTCGAGGTTGCGCTGGGCGTTCTGGACGGCGTCATTCAGTTTTTTCTGCCGCGCTTCGTAGGCGTCGTTGAGCCGGGACGCGCCGCCGGCGGTGCCAACGCGCTCGCCGGGAAACGGTTCCTTGCCGGCGGCGCGCGCGGCTTCCGCCTGGCGCAGCGCTTCCTCGGCCGCCTGCAACTTGGCGCCGGCCGCCTCGCGCTTGCCGCGCGACTTTTCCAGCTCTTTGAGGGCCTCCGCTTCGCGTGGCGTCGTGCCGCCGAGCCCTTTGCTGGAAGTATCGATCTTCGATTCTTCCACCTTGGCCGCGTCCGGGGCCGGCTTGTCGCCGTACACGATCCGCCCGTCCGGCAGGGTGGACTTGTACAGCGTCTGCGCCACGGCGGGCTGCAGCAGCAGCGCCGCGGCGATTAAGCCGGCCATTATCACCGCGATTCGTGCCATGCTCTGATCCTCCTTGAGATCGCGCCTGCGCCAGCGCACTCCTTGTCCGCGCATTGAGCGGGGATCAATTCGTCCGCTCCAACGTGCGGAATTAAACCGGCGCCCCGCGTCCGGTTTAATGCTTATTATATAAGCGCCCTCGTGCCGTTAGAATGGCGCATTCCACAGACCATTCGCCTCGCCGTCCCGCGCCGGTTTGCCGTCCCGACAGCTCCCTCCCTGATGCCCGAGAATCCCCAGGGCGCCATCGTCATTCGTGGCGCGCGCCAGAACAATCTCAAGAACCTCACGCTCGAGCTGCCGCTGAACGAGT
>CAZCGD010000332.1:0-7498 GCA_964498105.1 uncultured Streptomycetaceae bacterium | reverse complement strand
CGCCTGCTCGGCGAGGCGGGCAACATCAAGGCCGGCAACTACGAGATCCAGAATCCGGTCACTCCGTACCGCCTGTTGCAGAAGGTCACCGAGGGCGAGGTTACCCAGGCATCAATCACGTTCGTCGAAGGCTGGACCTTCAAGCAGATGCGCAAGGCGCTAGACGAGCACCCGTCCATAACACACCGAACCAGCGAGCTGAGCGACGCCGACATCCTCGAGCGCCTGGGCGCAGCCGAAGCCTCGCCCGAAGGACTGTTTTTTCCCGATACCTATCACTTCGGCATCGGCAACAGCGATCTCACCGTCCTGCGCCACGCCTATCGGCTGATGCAGTCGCATCTCAACGCGCAGTGGGAGCAGCGCTCGCCCGAAGTGCCGCTGGCGTCGCCCTACCAGGCATTGATATTGGCGTCCATAGTGGAGAAAGAAACCGGCAGGGCGGAGGACCGCCCGCTCGTTGCCGCGGTGTTCGTCAACCGTCTGCGCAAGAAGATGCTGTTGCAGGCGGATCCGACCGTGATCTATGGCCTGGGTGACTCCTTCGATGGCAATCTGCGCAAGCGCGACCTGGTCACCGACACGCCCTACAACACCTATACCCGGACCGGGTTGCCGCCGACACCGATCGCCATGCCGGGGCTGGCATCTCTCGCCGCCACGCTCAATCCCCCCGACAGCAACGCGCTGTACTTCGTGGCACGGGGAGACGGCACCTCGTATTTCTCGCGCACGCTGGGAGAGCACGAACGCGCTGTGACAAAATATCAAAGATCCGGAAAACGTTGATGCGCGGCAAATTCATCACCCTGGAAGGCATAGACGGCGCCGGCAAGAGTACGCATGTGCGATGGCTCGCGCGGTTTCTCAGGGAGCGCGGCATCAGGCTCAAGGTCACGCGCGAGCCGGGGGGCACTGCCGTAGGAGAAAAATTACGCCGCCTGGTGCTCGGGGGCACGCAGCAATTGCACCCGGAAACCGAGACGCTGCTGATGTTTGCGGCGCGGCGCGAGCATCTCGAAAAAGTCATCCTGCCGGCACTGCGGCGCGGCGAGTGGGTGCTGTGCGATCGGTTTACCGACGCCACCTATGCCTACCAGGCGGGCGGCAGCCGCGTGGCGTGGGACAAAATCAGGGTTCTGGAGCGCTGGGTTCAGCGCGGATTGCAGCCGGACCGGACCGTCCTGTTCGACGTCAGCCCGGCGGTAGGTCGCCAGCGGGCGGGCCGCAAGCGCCGCCCGGACCGCTTCGAGCGCGAGCGGGAAGCGTACTACCGACGCGTGCGCGCCGCCTATCTGAAGCGCGCTCGCGGTGCTGCCGGCCGGATCCAGGTAGTTCCTTCAAGTGGCACCTTGGCCGATGTTAAGAAAAGACTTGAGATTATATTTTCAAGTGGTTATTTATAAATGGTATATCCATGGAGCAATGAGACCGTTAAGGCTTTGCTCGAGCGCAAGGGCAGGCTGCCCCACGCGCTCCTGCTGCGGGGCCGCGATGGCATCGGCAAGCTGGCTTGCGCCGAGACGCTGGCGCGCGCCTTGTTGTGCGAGCAGCCCGCGAAGGATGGCAGCGCCTGCGAACGGTGCACAGGCTGCGCCTGGATGGGGCAGGGCAGCCATCCGGATTTCCGCCGGCTCGAGCCGGAAAACCTGGCGGCGGAGCAGGGGGAAGCGGAGCAGAAGGGCGAGCGGAAAGCCAGCGTGCAGATTTCAGTGGAGCAAGTGCGGGAGCTCGCCGGTTTCATCAACATCTCGAGCCATCGTGGCGGCGCCAAGGTGGTGCTGATACACCCGGCCGAAGCGCTCAACGTCAATGCCGCCAATGCGCTGCTGAAGAATCTCGAAGAGCCGCCACCGAATTGTTATTTCCTGCTGGTGGCGCACCGCTGGCACCAGCTGCTTCCAACCCTGCGCAGCCGTTGCGAGCAGGTCGTGCTCCCGCTCCCGGGGCGCAAGGAGGCGCGCGACTGGCTCGATCAGCAGAAATTTGGGAATGCGGACCTGGCGCTGGCGCAAGCGGGCGGGGCGCCACTGCTCGCGCTGAAGTTCGACGAGGAATACTGGGGGCAACGGGAGGCCTTCCTCAAGGCGATCACCGGGCCCCGTTTCGATGCGCTGCGGGTCGCGGAGCAGTTCCGCGAGTGCGCGCCGGTTCTGATCGTCGGATGGCTGCAGAAGCTCGCGTTCGACCTGGCGTGCCACCAGGCAACGGGAGGGATACGTTACAACCCCGATCTCGCGGCCGCCGTTGCCACCATCGCCGGCGGGCTCGACCGGACCGAGACGTTGCGGTTTTTGCGGCATCTGGTACAGCTGCAACGCATCGTTTCACATCCCCTGAACGCGCGACTATTCCTGGAGCAGTTGCTGCTGTCGTACTCGGCATTGCTGCGCCGCCGCCTTGAGCTTGCGGCATGACGATGGTGGCGCCGCATCATGCTGGTTGATTCCCACTGCCATCTCAACTTTCCCGAGCTCGCCGGCAGGATCGACGAAGCGCTGGCGCTGATGCGCGACAACCGGGTCACGCATGCCCTGTGCGTAAGCGTGACATTGCAGGAATTTCCACAGGTGAGGGCGCTTGCCGAGCGGTTTCCGCATATCTACGGCTCGGTCGGCGTGCATCCTGACTACCCCGACGTGCCGGTGGTCACGGAAGATGAACTGGTTGATCTGGCCGGCCATCCCAAGATCGTGGCGATCGGGGAAACCGGCCTCGATTACTTCCGCATCAAGGGCGATTGCGAATGGCAGCGCGAGCGCTTCCGCACGCATATCCGCGCCGCGCACCGCAGCCGCAAGCCGCTCATCATTCATATGCGGGAGGCGGCGGCGGACACTCTCCGCATCATGCGCGAGGAACGCGCCGGCGAGGTCGGCGGGGTCATGCATTGCTTTACGGAAAGCTGGGAGGTCGCCCAGGGTGCCATGGACCTCGGCTTCTACATCTCGTTTTCGGGGATCGTAACCTTCAAGAACGCCCGGGCGTTGAAAGAGGTGGCCAAGCAGGTTCCATTGGACCGTATGCTGATCGAGACCGATGCACCGTACCTGGCCCCGGTGCCGTTTCGCGGGAAGACCAACGAGCCGGGGTTGGTCAAATACGTCGCGGAAGAAATCGCCCGCCTGCGCGATATACCGCTGGACCAGGTGGCGTCCGCTACCAGCAGTAACTTCTTCAAGTTGTTCAATACCAGGTAAGGCCGCTGCAGCGGGGCTGTGCTGCTCAGGCCCTTCCTGCGATACGAATTAATGGCGCATAATGTATATTATGTTAAATTAAGCTTTTCTTTCGAACCTGAACAAGATCAGCTATCCCGGGGCATCCCAGGAATATTGGTTTGCGCCCTGAGCAGGGCGTCCCGGGTGTCAAACAACTGGGTCTGGTCGTGCACCACCAGCAGGTACGCCGCAGGCGCACCCAGGGAGCTCTTGAGGGGGAAGATGGAGGTCTTGGTACGGATACGACCGCCACCCTTGCGCACCCGCCACCCCTCCTCTTCCACGCGGCCGGAAAAACGCGCCTGCTCGAGCAGCCGGTCGGGCTGCTTGGTCATGAGGTCTTCCCTCGTGAAAAAGCGGGAATAGCTCTGTCCCGAGATTTCCTGGTCCGCGTACCCGAACAATCGTTCCGCCCCCCGGTTCCAATTCTTCACCAGCCCATTGGCGTCGAGAGTGCACACCGCGTAATCGGTCATACACTGAGCCATCAGGCGAAAAGACTCCTCGCAGAGGAAGAGCCCTTCCTTCGCGACTTCCAGGCGCAGGATTTCGTCCCTCAGCCCGCCGGCTTCCCTGGTGACCACCTTCAACTGGTCCACCTGTTCCTTGAGCGAGCCCACCATGAGCGCGATCACCGGGCAGGCCACGACGATCACCATCATCTGCCGCCATTCCAGCTCGGAATAGTGGAACGGGTACAGGGGATGAGAGAACAGCACAAACGAGCAAAACAGGACGATGGCTGCGCTCATCATCCCCGCCATGCCGCCCGCAAGATAGGTCGAAGCCGCCACCGTGAACAACAGGATCAGGCCGGGGTCGCCGATGGCCCCCAGCTGACGCCAGAGCACACCGACCACGAACACGGACAGCACGGTAATCAAACCCGCTGCCGCATAGCGCAGCCAGTGAAACGGCGCTGCAATCAGCGTCTCACCAACCCTCTCCCCCGACGGCATGCTGCCACCTGCTCCTCTGAAATGTGACGGTTTCGCGTCACTTTCCGTACGGATTTCGGCGTTCAGGGAGCAAATCAGCCTCCCTGGGACGCCTCGCATAAGATATCAGCAAGAACAATGCCAGATTCCTTGACTTTCTCGTTGCGGCCAATCGTAAGGAGTTACCTACGTGAAAAGGCCGGGGATTGGCCCCGGCCTGCAAGCAGAAGACTGCGCCAGCGGGGTCAGACGCGCTGGATTATCGCCGCCATTCCCTGCCCGCCCCCGATGCACAGGCTGACGAGGGCATACCGGCCTCCGCTACGCTGCAGCTGGCGGGCTGCGGTAAGGGCCAGCCTGGCGCCGGATGCACCCAGGGGGTGGCCAATCGCTATCGCACCGCCATTGGGATTGATACGGCTGTCATCCAGGGCCATGCCCAGCCCCTTCATGCAGGACAGCACCTGGGTCGCGAACGCCTCGTTGATCTCGACGATATCCATGTCCTTCAAGCTGAGGCCGGCCCGCGCCAGCACCTTCTTCGATGCGGCAACGGGCCCTATGCCCATGATCTGGGGCGACACGCCTGCTGCTGCGCTGGCGATCACGCGGGCCATCGGCTTCATGCCGGCCTTGTCGCCCGCCGCTTTTGAGCCCAGGAACAACGCCACCGCGCCATCATTGACGCCCGAGGCATTGCCGGCGGTAGTGACACCACCGTCATACAGCGGCCTCATCTTGGCCAGCGAGTCCAGGTCCGTGGTCGGCCGTGGATGCTCGTCATCAGCCATCGGCGGCACCGGTCCCTTGCGCGTGGGTGGCAGTTCGACCGGCGTGATTTCCCCGGCAAAGAAACCCTCGCCCTTGGCAACGGCATAGCGCTGTTGCGAGCGGAGCGCGAAACGGTCGGCTTCGTCGCGCTTGATCTCGTACTGGCGCGCCAGCGTGTCCGCGGTTTGCGGCATCTGGTCGTCGCCGAACTGCTTGACCAGCCGGGGGTTGGAGAAGCGCGGGCCGATCGTGCTGTCGTAGAGCTTGATGTCACGCGCGAAGGCCGATTCCGAGCGGCTCATGACCAGCGGCGAGCGGCTCATGCTTTCCACGCCGCCCACGAGGTACACCTCGCCCTCACCCGCAGTTATCGCATGCGCGGCGTGCACCAGCGCCCCCAGGCCGCTCGCGCAGTTGCGCTGGAGCACGGTTCCGGGCGTTTCGATTGGCAATCCGGCCAACAGGCCCGCGTGGCGTGCCACGCAGCGGCTATCCTCTCCCGCCTGGTTGGCGCAACCGACGATGATGTCTTCGATCTGCTCCGGTTTGAAGGCCGACTTCTTCATAAGGTTCTTAATGGCGTCGGCCAGCAGGTCGTCGGGTCGCACTTTGGCGAGGGCACCGGCATGCCGCCCGAACGGGGTGCGCACGCCTTCGTAGAGGTAAGCATCGAGCATGTCTGTCTCCTTCTCCTCAGGACATCGTTGTAGTAGCGGTTATCAGGGTTCCGGGGTCAGCAGCGAAACGCCCAGTTTCGCGCGGCGCGTGAGCCAGATGTTGGGACGGTAGCGCGGATCGCCGTAAATACGATACATCCCGTTGAGCACCCGGTAGACGCGCTCCGGACCGAGCACGTCGCCGAACCGGAACGGGCCGTTCGGATAGTTGAGTCCCAGTGTCACCGCCTTGTCGATGTCGGCGGGCTGCGCGGTGCGGCTTTGGGCGATCGAGCAGCCGATGTTGACGATCATCGCCACGATCCGTTGCGCGATGAAGCCGGGGCTGTCGCGGCACACCGTGACCGGAACGCCATCGGCAGCCATCAGTCCGTGGGCCGCGGCACGGTACGCGGGGTCGGTCACCGGCGTGCCCATGATGGTGCGCCGCTTCACCATCGGGAACAACGTGTCCACCGCCATTGTGCGCCTGGGATCGAGCCCCTGTTCAACCGCTGAGGTCGTGGCATCGTCCCCGACCGGCGTAACCAGGATCAGCGACTTTGCGCCCGGCCTCGCGCCGGATTCAGGCGGCGTCCCGAGCTTTTTCAACAGTTCGACCAACGCGGTGTGTCCTTGCGGCTCCGCCGGGCTTACCCATACGCTGGATGGACGGTCTGGCGGCGCGGCAGGTTCCGCTGCGATCAGCGGCTTCATTTCGGCATCGTATTCGTAGAAGCCGCGCTTGGTCTTGCGTCCCAGCAGGCCGGCCTCGTAACGGCTGCGCATGATCAGGTTCGGCCGGTAGCGAGGTTCCTGGAAAAACTGGTTGTAAACTAGCTCGGACACGGGCTGCGTCACGTCGAGTCCGGTCAATTCCATCAGCTCGAACGGCCCCATGCGGAAGCCACCGACGTCGCGCATCACGCGATCCACGTCGGCAAACGCAGCAATACCCTCATAGGCTAGATGCGAAGCCTCGAGCGAAAAACCACGGCCGACCTGGTTGACCAGAAACCCGGGGGCATCCGCGAGACGCACCGGCTCGCGCGTCATGCGGCGACCGAGGCTCATCAGCGCTTCCGAAACCCAGCCCTCGGTCCGGAGGCCATCGATCACCTCCACCAGCTTCATCAGCGGCACCGGGTTGAAGAAATGGAATCCGGCGAAACGGTGCGGCGTTTTCAGTTTCGAGGCGATACTGGTGACGGAGAGCGAGGAGGTATTGGTCGCCAGTATGCAATCCGGCGCAACAACGCTTTCCAGCTCCCCGAACAGTTTTTGCTTGGCTTCGAGATTCTCGACGATGACTTCGATCACCACCTGGCACGGCTTCATGTCGGCCGGGCCGTCGCAGATCCTGATGCGGTTTACCGCGGCAACTGCTTCGTCCCTGGTTATGGTGCCCTTCTCCGCCGCGCGCATCAGCATCTTGTCGACAAAGTCGCGAGCCTCCGCGGCGGCCCCCGGCCGGCTGTCCGTCATTAGCACCTGTATGCCCCCGGCCACGGCCACCTGGACGATGCCCCGGCCCATCGCGCCCGTGCCGATAACGCCCACGGTGAGATCAGGGCGGTTTACGTCTAGTGCCATGGATTTCCCTCGGTATGGTTATGCGGTCGCCCGGCCGCATGCGCCGGCCCGGCTGGCCACCGGAATCAGCGCCCCTTGAACTGCGGCTTGCGCTTCTCCATGAATGCGGTCTGTCCTTCCTGGTAGTCCTCGCTCTGGAAGCAGGCATCCACCATGTCTTGGCACCGCTCCAGGTCGCGCTCTCGCGGATCCTTCTGCAACTCGATCAGCGAGCGCTTTACCGCAGCAATGGTGAGCGGCGCATTGCTCCCCATCGCATTCGCGAGGTCCAGCGTATAACGCTCGACCTCGGCGGCGGGCAGCATCCGGTTTATCAGCC
>CAZCGD010000331.1:0-3035 GCA_964498105.1 uncultured Streptomycetaceae bacterium | reverse complement strand
ACGACTGCCGCCAGTCGGTGAAACGACTTCAATCGGACAACGACTTTCTGAAGCGGTTTATCGCGGACAAGTCCGTGACGGAGTCGGAGGCGCGCCGACCGATGCTCCTAACTTCCCCGGAGGGCTATGAAATCTTCTCTGAGATCCAGCGCGGCGGACAAGGGGTTATCTACAAGGCCGTCCAGACGGCGACCAAGCGGAAGGTTGGTAATCGGCGTGCAATTGGGGCCCACCCAGGGCTGTGATTTTCCCTGTGATATCGGCATGCAAATTGGACCCACCGGGGCGTGCTCCGGATGCTGGTCGGCTTTTCATGAGAAGGCTGGCCCATTCGGAGGTGAAGGATGCTTACGGTGGACGATTACGGACAGATTCGCAGGGCGCATCGCGACGGGTTGAGCGTTCGGGAGATCGCCCGGACGCTGCATCACTCGCGGCGCAAGGTACGGGAGGCCCTGGCATGCCCGGAGCCGCGGGGCTACACGCGCACGAAGGATCCGCCGGCGCCGAAGCTGGGGTTATTCACCTCGGTCATCGACGAGATTCTGAAAGCCGACGAGCAGGCCCCGCCCAAGCAGCGGCACACGGCCATGCGCGTCTTTCAGCGACTCAAAGACGAGCACGGCTATGTCGGCGGCTACGACCAGGTTCGACGTTACGTCGGGAAGCATCGTCGCGACCGGCGCGAGACGTTCATTCCGCTGGCGCACGATCCCGGTCAGCGCTTGGAATGCGACTTCGGTCACGTCTACGTCGAGTTTCCCGAGGGTCGTCGGCAAGTGCCCGTGCTCGTGGCGGTGTGGGCTTACTCGAATTGTCCTTTTGCCATCGCCATGCCGACGGAACGCACCGAGGCGATTCTCACGGGAATGGTCGAAGCCTTCGAGTTCTTCGGCTGCCTTCCGCGCGAAGTGTGGTGGGACAACCCCAAGTCCGTCGTCAGCGTGATCTACCACGGGCGCGAGCGCAAGGCGAACGAACGCTACGCCGCGCTGGCCAGCCACTACGCCTTCGAGCCGCTCTTTTGCATGCCGGCCTCGGGGAATGAGAAGCCGTATGCCGAGAATCGCGTCTTCGATCTGCAGCGCCGTTGGGCCACGCCGGTGCCGAGGGTCAAGGACCTCGCCGAGCTCAATGCGCATCTGCGCGCCTGCTGCGTGAAAGAGCGCGAGCGCATCGTCACGGGACAGACCGAGTCGATCGGCCAACGCTTCGAGAAGGATCAAGCGGCGGCCTCCCCGTTGCCGACTCATCGTTTTGATCCGTGCATCCATCAGGCGGCACAGGTCGACAAGTATCAAACCGTGCGCTTCGACGGCAATCGGTACAGCGTGCCGCGTCCGTGCGCCTTCCGCTCCGTCACAGTCAAGGGCTACGTCGACCGGATCGAGATCGTGGCCGAGGGGAGCGTGGTCGCGCGTCACCGACGGTGCTACGAACGTCGCGAACAAATCCTCGATCCGCTTCACTACCTGGCCACGCTCGGGCGGCGTCCGGCGGCGCTGGACCACTCCAGGGTCTATCGGGATTGGCGTTTGCCGGCGGAATTCAGTGAATTGCGACAATCGCTGGAACAGCGGCACGGCCCCCTGGCCAGCGGACGGCAGTACATTCGCGTCCTGCAACTCCTGGCGCAACATCCCGTGGAGCGCGTGCAACGCGCCATCCAACAATGCCGATCCCCGGAGGCGATCACAGCGGATCGGATCATTCAACATGTATTCCGTTCGGCCGAGCGCGACGCGGGGCGCGAAGCGTCCTTGGATGGCGTCGATCGAACGGACCCCGTTATGAACGTTCAGGTTCGAGTGCCGGACCTGCGTCACTTTGATCAACTACTTTCACAAGGAGAACAAGCCTATGGCTGACCCACAGATGTTATTACTCAAGACCAACCTCAAGCACCTTCGACTGCCGACCATCAGCGCGGAGTTCGAGAAGCTGGCCCGCGAGGCCGCGGAGCGAAACGAGCGCCACGAAGCCTACCTCTTGCAACTCACCGAACTGGAGGTGGCCAGTCGAACGTCCAATGCCCTGCAGGCGCGGATCAAAGCGGCCGGCTTTCCGGTGCACAAGGACTTCGACACCTTCGACTTCAGCGCGGTGCCGGCGCTCAACAAACAGAAGATTTTGGAGTTGGCGCGTGGCGAGTGGATCCACGAACACGCCAACGCCTGTCTGATCGGCAGTCCGGGCATGGGCAAGACACACCTCGCGATCGCCCTGGGCTTGGCCGCGTGTCGCCTGGGTCAACGCGTGCGCTTCTTCACCGCCGCGAATCTGGTCACGCGGCTGGAGGAAGCGCAGAAGCAATACCAGCTCGATCGCTTCCTGGCGCAGTTGGACAAGACTGACTTGTTGATCTGCGACGAACTCGGCTATCTCTCCTTCAGCCGCGCCGGCGCCGAGTTGTTGTTTCAGGTCTTCGCCGAGCGCTACGAACGCGCGAGTCTGCTGATCACCAGCAACCTGGCCTTCAGCGATTGGGGCCAGATCTTTCAGGGCGAACGCATGACCGCCGCCTTGCTCGACCGCTTCACCCATCGCTGCCACATCTTCGAGATGAACGGCGAGAGCTTCCGCTTCCGCGAATCGGTGAAGGCCAAGAAGGACAAAGACAAAGGCGCCAAGACGAAGGGTTCCCCGTGAACGAATCGCAAACCAATAGACTCAAGCCGACGCGGCGCCCCAAGCTGGCCGATCGAGGCTCACTCGCGAATCGCACGGATATCACAGTTGCTCACAAAGAGAAAGAAAAAAGAAGCAAAAAAGAAAGAGAAAGTTCACACGACGAACACGTTTTGCTACGATCCCCGATGACGACGAGACCCACTACGTGGGTCCCGTTTGCTCGCCGATGTGGGCCCAATTCCCGCGCCGATTACCAGTCCCCGCCATGTGTCGGTCCTAACACTGCAACGCTACTTGTCCCGCCCTTTTTTTCGATGGGCCCTGATAGGAACAGGCCGTTTCAACGGCCTTTCGCCGCCGCAGCGGCGCTTTAGGCCAGGCGTTTTACGCCTGGTAACGCGTCC
>CAZCGD010000330.1:0-4244 GCA_964498105.1 uncultured Streptomycetaceae bacterium | reverse complement strand
GAAGGTCCAGCCTTCGACGAACGTGATTGATGCCTGGGTAACCTCGCCCTCGGTGACCTTCTGCAACAGGCGGTACGGAGTGACCGGATTCTGGATCTCGTAGTTGCCGGCCTTGATGTTGCCCGCCTCGCCGAGCAGGCGCGCCATCAGCACGAAGCCCCCGGGGTCGCGCAGCACGCCCGCCCGCTCCATCTGCTGCGCCGCAGCGCGCAGGCTGCTGCCCGGCTTGAGATTGAACTGAATCGGCAGCGGCGCGGAAGCAAGCTCGGTCGTCGCGTAATGCAGGAACACCACGGAACAAACAGCAACAGCGGCGGCCAGGGTTCCCAGCAGGGCGCGCAGAAAAAACTCAGTCTTCTTCTTCATCCAGCCATTCTCTCACGCGTCCGATGAGGCCCCCGGGCTCCCACCGGCGGTTGCCGCACTCCCGTACTTGCCATGCGCCGATCACGCTGTTGACCAGGAGCACTTCCTGCGCATCGAGGACGCGCTGCCAGGGGATGCGGTCTTCGCGGCAAACCATGCCGTGGCGGGCAGCTGCCTCCATGACGCGCTCGCGTGTAACACCCGCGACGCCGCACCGCGAGAGCCCGGGGGTCAGGATGCTGCCGCCCTCGACAATGAACAGATTGGTCATCGTGCCGCTGATGGCCTGGCCCTCCTCATCCAGCAGCAGGCCCTCCGCGATCGAGGGATCGCTCCACTCGGCGCGGGCCAGCACGTTCTCAAGCCGGTTGAGGTGCTTCACGCCGGCGAGACGGGGTTGGGAAGAAAGCCGGATCCGGCACAGGTGAACCGTTATGCCCGAGCGCGAGAACGCAGCGGGGTGTTGTGGCAGGGCCGTGGCCATCACGATGCGGCTGGGGGCAGATGGCTGCGGTGGCGCATAGCCGCGCGCCCCACTGCCTCGGGTAACGATGATCCTGCCGACCCCGTCCCGGGTAGCGCCGGTCGCCTGCGCCAGTTCCCTCGCCAGCACGTGTTCCGGCGGGCAGGCAATGGCCAATGCGGCACAATCCTGCGCCAGCTTGCGGTAGTGCCGGCTCCAGCACTGCGGCTTGCCGTGGCGGAGCAGCAGGGTGCGGAACACCCCGTCGCCATAGGCGAGCCCGCGGTCGGTGGCAGCGACGCTGTCAGCCGCGACGCCGTTGACCAGGATCATGACAGTGCGCCCGTGCCGCAGGCGGGCTCAGATTTTCCTGAAAACCAGGCTGCCGTTGGTGCCGCCGAATCCGAACGAGTTCGAAATGGCGACGTCGATCTTCATTTTGCGTGCCATGTTGGGCACGTAATCCAGGTCGCATTGCGGATCCTGATTGAAGATGTTGATGGTCGGTGGCGCGGCCTGGTCCCGAATCGCGAGCACCGTGAACACCGCCTCGATGCCCCCAGCGGCCCCGAGCAGGTGTCCGGTCATGGACTTGGTCGAGCTCACGGCGAGCTTCTTCGCATGATCGCCGAAGCAGCCCTTGACCGCCACCGTCTCGGCCACATCGCCGAGCGGGGTCGAGGTGCCATGGGCGTTCACGTAGTCCACCTGGTCGCGATTGACACCGGCATTCCGCAGCGCGTTGGCCATGCAGCGCACAGCGCCTTCGCCGTCCTCGCAGGGAGCGGTAATGTGGTGCGCATCGGCGCTCATGCCGTAGCCGGCCAGCTCGCAGTCGATTCTGGCGCCTCGCTTCCTTGCATGCTCGTACTCCTCGAGCACCAGTATCCCGGCGCCCTCCCCCAGCACGAAGCCGTCGCGGTCCCGGTCCCAGGGACGGCTGGCGGTAGCGGGATCGTCATTGCGGCCCGACAGCGCGCGTGCGGCGCAGAATCCGCCGACACCGAGCTGCGATATGCACGATTCGGAACCGCCGGCGATCATCACGTCGGCATCGCCATACTCGATGAGCCGACCGGCCTCGCCGATGGAGTGGTTGGCCGTCGTGCAGGCCGTCACCACCGCCAGGTTCGGGCCCTTGAGGCCGTACATGATCGAGAGCTGGCCGGAAATCAGGTTAATGATGGAACCCGGGATGAAGAAGGGTGAGATCTTGCGCGGGCCGCTGGCCAGCAGCGCTTTGTGCGTATCCTCGATCAGCGGCAACCCGCCGATGCCGGAGCCGATGCACACGCCGATCTGCTCGCGCTGCTCGCGCTCGAAATCGAGCCCCGAGTCCTTGATGGCCTCGATGGCGCCCGCCAGACCGTAGTGGATGAACGTGTCGAACCGGCGCGCTTCCTTGACCGACAGGTACTGCGCCGGATCGAAGCCTTTCACCTCGCCCGCGATATGCGAAGTGAAGGGGGAAGGGTCAAACCGGGTGATGCGAGTGATGCCGGACTGGCCGGCAAGGATGTTTTTCCAGGCTTCAGGCACTCCGGTGCCGACCGGGGAAACAATACCGAGGCCGGTGACGACGACTCTGCGTCTGGACAAATTCGCTCCGGACGGGGACGGAGATCAGGACTTTGAACGGCTCTTGATGTAATCGATGGCCAGCTGGACGGTGCCAATCTTTTCCGCTTCCTCGTCCGGAATCTCGGTCTCGAACTCCTCTTCGAGCGCCATCACCAGTTCCACCGTGTCCAGCGAATCCGCGCCAAGGTCATTGACGAACGATGACTCGTTCTTGACGTCCGCCTCGTTGGCCCCCAGTTGCTCGGCAACAATTTTCTTGACGCGTTGCTCAATGTTTTCCATTCAGATCTCCTTGCCTCGACAGGATTCAATGCGCTCTCGAACCACCCCGCAGGCTGCTTTCAACGCAGCTCGGTCAGTATCGAATCAGCGCGCTATTTTACCAGATTCCCCTAGTCCATATGCAGGCCGCCCATCGAGCGGATCGCTCGCGATGGGATGCGAGCGACTCAAATCTCCCCTCGCCCGCAGCGCGGGAGAGGGGTCGGGGGTGAGGGGAACGGTGGCATGCCTAGTCCATATGCATGCCACCGTTAACGTGCAACGTGCAGCCGGTGATGTAATCCGCGCCGGGTGACACCAGAAACGCCACGGCGGCGGCCACGTCTTCCGGGCGGCCCAGGCGGCCCAGCGGGATCTGGCCAACCAGCGCCTGGCGCTGCTGGTCGCTCAGCGCCCGCGTCATGTCCGTGTCGATGAAGCCCGGTGCTATGCAGTTTACGGTAATGTTGCGGCTGCCGACTTCGCGCGCGAGAGACTTGGAGAAGCCGATGATTCCGGCCTTGGCGGCGGCATAGTTGGTCTGCCCGGCGTTCCCGGTCACGCCCACCACTGACGTAATGTTGATGATGCGCCCGTAACGCGCCTTCATCATGGAGCGCAGAACCAGCTTGGAGAGCCGGTAGACCGACTTGAGATCGGTGGCCATGATTTCATCCCATTCCTCGTCCTTCATCCGCACCAGCAGGTTGTCCCGGGTGACCCCGGCATTGTTGACGAGAATGGCGATGTCTCCAGACTGCTTCTGGATCGAGGCGATCGCGGATTCGACCTGAGGCCCGTTGTTGACGTTGAGCGGAATGCCGGTGCCTTTGACGCCAGCAGCCGCGAGTTGCTGCCCGATCGCATCCGCACCCGCCTGAGAGGTTGAGGTGCCGACTACAAACGCGCCCTGACGGCCGAGCTCCATCGCGATTGCAGCGCCGATGCCGCGCGAAGCGCCGGTGACAAGGGCGACCTTTCCGCCAGCATTCATGATTTGAGCACCTGCACAGCCTGTTCGAGCGACTGCGGGTCCACAATCGCCAGCCCCTGAAGTTTAGCGTCGATGCGCCTGGTCAGCCCCGCCAGCACTTTCCCCGGGCCACATTCCGCCACGTGCGTAACACCCATTGCGGCCAACTTGCGCACCACCTCGACCCAGCGCACCGGCTTGCACGCCTGCCGCGCGAGGGCATCCTTGATACGCCGGGGATCATTTTCCATCGCCACATCCACGTTATTCACCACCGGGATGCGCGGCGCGCTCACGGCGATCTTCGCCAGATAGCCACTCAGCCTGTCAGCGGCCGGCTGGAGCAGCGAGGAGTGAAACGGCGCGCTCACCGGCAGCATCACGGCGCGCTTGGCACCTCTTGCTTTTGCAGCCGCCATACCGCGCTCGACTGCCGGCCGATGTCCGGCGATCACGACCTGGCTCGGAGCGTTGAAGTTGACTGCTTCAACCACTTGCCCCTGCGCTGCCTCCCGGCATGCGGCGTGGATCACGTCATCCTCCAGCCCGAGTATGGCGGCCATTGCGCCCTCGCCGACCGGCACTGCTTCCTGCATCGCC
>CAZCGD010000329.1:0-6375 GCA_964498105.1 uncultured Streptomycetaceae bacterium | reverse complement strand
CGCCTTCAGCACCTTGATCCGGTCGGGGTTGATCTGCAGTTGCGAGATCTGGCTGCCGGCGCCCGCGCCCTCGAGCGCGACGCGGGAGTAGGCAAAGTACGCCAGGTTGGCCAGTATCAGCAGGAGGAATAAAGCTCTCATTTCTTGATGAAGCGTGACATGGTACGGCGTGACATGAAAATTCGTGACATGGTAATGCGTGACATGATGATGCGTGAATCAACACCGATAAACATAATGGGCAGGGCCACGATTCACCACGTCACGCCTCATCACGTCACGCTTCATCATGTCACGCTTCATCACGTCACGATTCACCCCTCGAGGGCGATGCGAACGAGCCCCTCGAGCACCAGATTATCCACGACCTCGATCGCGCCGGTAAGCTGCGGCGCGACCACCTGCGCCGCGCCGCCCGAGAGAATCGTCAGCGGCGCCTCCTGCCCCGCTTCCTGCATGAAACGCCGCATGCGCTCGATGGCTCCGGCGAGTGCGTTGACCGCTCCGCTTTCGATCGCGTCCGCCGTGCGCGCGGGAAAGAACGCGAAGCGGCCCGCACCACGCCGCCGCAGGCCCGCGGTGCCGTGCGCGAGCGCGCCGCGCATCATCTCCATCCCCGGCACGATCATGCCGCCGAGGAAGACGCCGTCCGCGGCGAGCGCGTCGACCGTCATGGTGGTGCCGGCATTGACCACCACGCACGCGCCGCGGTGCGCGTGCCGCGCGCCGATCAGCGCCGCCCAGCGGTCCACGCCGAGTTGCGCCGGGACATCGTAGGAGCTGCTCACGCCGCACTGGCGCGCGGCGCTCTTCACAAAGCGCACGCGCCGCCTGAAACGGCGGGCGGCGGCGGCAATCCGGCGCGCCACGCTTCGGCCCGCGACATTGGCGGCGACGATCGTGTCGGGCGCTTCGATCGCGGCCCACGCGCGCGCGAGCCGCTCCGCCCGCGCGGTCGGCGCCCAGCCCTGCACCGCCCACGAGCCGTCCTCGTGCACGCCCCACTTGATGCGGGTGTTACCGGCGTCGATTGCCAGAATTCTCACGTCAAGGTCAAGAGCAATGGACAGGATTTACAAGATTAACAGGATTAAACCCAACACCCAGATCGGAGAGTAGTTTCGTTTTTGATCTAATCTTGTAAATCCTGTTAATCCTGTCTATTTGGTTTTTGCCGCGGAGGCGGGGCGTAGCGTAACTTCCCCGCTGTGAAAGCGCTTCAGGCCGGCGCGTGTCTCGAGCAGCAGCGAGCCGTCCTCCGCCACGCCGCGCGCGCGGCCGGACTGCCGGGTACCGTCGGACAGGAGCAGACCCACACGCTGGTCCTGGTGCGCATGGCAGCGCTGCCATTCAGCGCGCAGCGGCGCGAATCCGTCTTTGGCAAACGCGTCCAGCACGCGGCCGAGTTCGACCAGCACGCCGGCCAGCAGCCGGTTGCGGTCGGGCACGGCGCTGCACGCGCTCTCGAGATCGGTCACCGGCTGCCCGATGCGCGCGCGCGTCCCCTCCGACAGCCGCACGTTGAGCCCGATGCCGATCACCGCCGCGGTCGGGCCGAGCGCGTCTCCCGCCAGCTCGATCAGTATGCCGGCGAGCTTGGCGTCGCCGCGCACGATGTCGTTCGGCCATTTAAGTGCGACACCGATCGCGCCCGCCGCCGCGAGCTCGCGGGCGAGCGCCACGCCCACCGCCAGCGAGAGGCCGGAGAGCGCGCCGGCGCCGCGCGTGAAACGCCACAGCAGGGAGAACGTGAGCGCTTCACCCACGCCCGCGTGCCAGGCGCGCCCGAGCCGGCCGCGCCCGCCCGATTGCCATTCCGCGGCAAGCACAGTTCCGCTGGGTGCTCCATCCGCCACACGTTCCAGCAATAACGTATTGGTAGAGGGCACCTCATAACGAATGTCGAGCGCAAAGCGCCCGACATTCGTTCCGAGGTGGCGCTCGACGGCGGCGCGATCGAGCAGCGTCACCGGATACGGCAGGCGGTAGCCGCGGCCGTGCACCTTGTAGACCTCGATTCCCGTCGCCTCCAGGTCGCGGACCGCGTTCCACACGCTCGCGCGCGATACCTCAAAGCTGCGGGCCAACGCCGCGCCGGAATGAAATTCGCCGTCGGCCAGCCGTGCGAATACGCCTGCGGTCAGGGGTTTCATGGGGCGGGTATAGAATACACGTCCGCGGAAATATCGATCGGCAAATCTCTCCGGAGGCAGACCATGAGGATGATCCGCATTCTTTTCTGCGCGCTGCCTGCGTTTGCGTGCTGCGCAGCGCAGGCCCAGCAGGCCTATCCGTCCCGCCCCATCCGTATTGTCGTGCCCTATACGCCAGGCGGGTTTACCGACCTCACCACGCGCATCGTGGCGGCCGAGCTGTCGAAAAACTTCGCGCAGAACATCATCATCGACAACCGCCCCGGGGCGAATTCGATCATCGGCGTGGAGATCGTCTCCAAGTCCACGCCCGACGGCTACACGCTCGCTTCGGTCATTCCGGCGCACGCCGCCAACCAGACGCTCTATCCCAAGCTGCCATACCATTCTGTGAACAGCTTCGCGCCGGTGTCGCTCGCCGCGAGCGCGCCGCTCATCCTGTGCGTGACCAACGCGCTGCCCGCCAAGTCGGTCAAGGAACTGGTCGCGCTCGCCAGGTCGAAGCCGGGCCAGCTCGCGTTCGCCTCGAGCGGCGTGGGCGCCTCGGCGCATCTCTCGATGGAGTTGCTGATGATGATGACCGGCATCAGCATGGTGCACGTGCCGTACAAGGGCACGGCGCCGGCGCTGGTGGACCTGACCTCGGGCCAGGTGCAGGTGATGTTCGACGTGCCCTCCTCGATGTTGCCGCACGTGAAGGCCGGCAGGATCCGGGCGCTCGCGATGGCCTCGGAGAAGCGCTACTCCGCGGCGCCCGAGCTGCCCACCATCAGTGAGTCGGCCGTGCCGGGCTACGCGTCCGGCAGCTGGGTTGGTTTTCTCGCGCCGGCCGGCACGCCGCGCGAAGTAGTCGCAAAGCTCGGACGGGAAATCATGGGCGTCGTCAACCGCCCCGACGTGCGCGAGCGCTTCATCCAGATCGGCATCGAGCCGGTCGGCAACAGTCCCGGGGAATTCACCGCCTTCCTGAAGAACGAAGTCACGAAGTGGGAAAAGGTAATCCGCACCGCCAACGTCAAGGTGGATCAATAGCCAGGAGCATCCCATGAAGCTTCATGCCGCACCGCTCACAATACTGAGCGTCGCGCTGTGCGCGGGCGCGCTTGTCGCCGCGCAAGCCGGCGCGCAGGCCTATCCCGCGAAGCCGATCCGCGTCATCGTGCCGTTCCCCGCCGGCGGCACCTCCGACATCCTGACGCGGATGATCGGCGCGGAGCTCACGAAAGCGTGGGGGCAGCAGGTCCTGGCCGACAACCGCCCGGGGGCCAACGGCAACATCGGCGTGGAGGCGCTGGTGCGTTCCCCGCCGGACGGCTACACGCTGATACTGATGGACGTGGGCAATCTGACCATCAGTCCCAGCGTGTTTCACAAGCTGCCCTTCGATATCATCCGCGACCTGGCGCCGGTCAGCATGGTCTCGTATTCGTCGCACTTGCTTTCCGCGCACCCGGCCGTCCCGGCGCGAACGGTGAAGGATCTCATCGCGTTGGCGAAAAAGCAGCCGGGCAAGTTGAATTACTCCACCGGGCTGGGCGGCGCGCCGCATTTTGCCGGACTCCTGTTCGCGCAGCGCGCCGGGATCCAGTGGACCTATATCCCCGGGAAAGGCGGCACGCAGTCCATGCTGACGGTGATTACCGGCGAGTGCGACGTGTTGTTCCTCGGCATGCTGCAGTCGCTGCACCACGCAAAGAGCGGCAAGGTAAAGGCGTTGGCCGTCTCGAGCGACAAGCGCGATCCGGCCCTGCCCGAGGTGCCGACCGTCGGTGAGACGCCGGGCCTGGAGGGCTTCGTCACCGGCTCCTGGCAGGGCGTGCTCGCGCCCGCACGCACGCCGCCCGAGATCGTCGCCAGGGTCAATGCTGAGGTGGTGCGGATCATCGGCCAGCCCGACTTCCGGGAAAAACTCACTTCGCAAGGCACGACGCCGCTGCCCATGAGCCCGCCGGAGTTCGGCCAGTGGCTCATCGAGCAGAAGGACCGCTGGGCGAAGCTCGTCAAGGACACCGGCTTCACGCTCGACAACTGAAGATCGGTGACGCAGTGAAGCGGTGACGCGGTGACGGTCAATTCATCACGCTGCGGCCTCCGATATACCGACCAAAGAATAAGACGTCATCGTGTCGGCCGCTGTGCGCGCCGCCGGGGGTCAGATCCCCGAATACAAAATATTCGGGGCCCCTCTTCCGCCCCTCGACGCGCTACCTCGTCACTGCACCACTGATTCCGGAGGCGGTCGGCTAGAATAGCGTCATGTCCGGCCCAGCAAAAAAACCGCAGGAAGCCTCGCACTCCAATTTCATCCGCGCCGCGATTGAGGCTGATCTCGCGAGCGGCAAGCACGCGTCGCGCGGATGGGGTGGCACACCGGGCCCGGCGAAAACCCACCAGGGCGCGGCGAAAGACCCGGCGAAGATCCGCACGCGCTTTCCGCCGGAGCCGAACGGCTACCTCCATATCGGCCACGCCAAGTCGATCTGCCTCAACTTCGGGCTCGCGCTCGACTACGGCGGCGCCTGCCACCTGCGCTTCGACGACACCAACCCGGAAGCCGAAGAGCAGGAGTACGTGGACTCCATCACCGCCGCGGTGAAGTGGCTGGGCGTCGATTGGGGACCGCATCTGTACTATGCCAGCGACTACTTCGATTTCATGTACCACGCGGCGGAGCATCTGATCGAGGGCGGCCACGCCTATGTGGACAGCCTCGACGCCGAGCAGATGCGCGCGCTGCGCGGCACGCTCACCGAGCCCGGCAAGGGCAGCCCTTACCGCGACCGCGGTGTCGAGGAGAACCTGAAGCTGTTCCGCCAGATGCGCGAGGGCAGCTTCGAGGAAGGCGCGCACGTGCTGCGCGCGAAGATCGACATGGCGTCGCCCAACATCAATATGCGCGATCCGGCGATCTACCGCATCCGGAAAGCCGCGCACCACCGCACCGGCGACAAGTGGTGCGTCTATCCGATGTACACCTACGCTCACCCGATCGAGGACGCGCTGGAGCGCATCACGCACTCGCTGTGCACGCTGGAGTTCGAGGACCAGCGCCCGTTCTACGACTGGCTGCTCGAGCGTCTGGCCAGGGGCGGCCTGATCCAGCGCCCGGCGCCGCAGCAGATCGAGTTCGCACGGCTCAATCTCACCTATGTCGTGCTGTCCAAGCGCCGGCTGATCCAGCTGGTCGAGGACCGGCACGTTTCCGGCTGGGACGACCCGCGCCTGCCCACCCTCGCCGGCGCGCGCCGGCGCGGCTATACGCCGGAGGGAATCCGCCGGTTCGCCGAGAGGATCGGCGTATCGAAAGCGGATTCGTGGATCGAGTACACCATCCTCGAAGACTGCATGCGCGAGCACCTGAACGAGATCGCTCCACGCCGCATGGCGGTGCTCGACCCGGTGAAGCTGGTCATCGAAAACTACCCGGAGGGGAGGGAAGAGTTCGCCGAAGTTCCCAACCATCCGCAGAAACCCGACTGGGGCAAGAGGAGCGTGCCGTTGTCGCGCGAGCTGTGGATCGAGCGCGAGGACTTCATGGACTCGCCGCCACAGGGCTACTTCCGATTGTTTCCCCCCGGCGTAACAACCGCGGGGGACCCCCGCCCCGGCAACAAGGTGCGGCTGCGCTACGGCTACGTCGTCGAGTGCACCGGCTACGACCAAGCCACCGACACGGTGCGCTGCACCTACGACCCCGACACGAAATCGGGCACGCCGGGCGCGGATAAGGTGAAAGTGAAAGGCAATATCCACTGGGTCAGCGCGCAGCATGCCTGCGCCGCAAACGTGCGGCTCTACGACCGCCTGTTCAAGGTCGCGCACCCCGGCGCGGGAGGCCGGGACTTCCTGCAGGACCTCAACCCGGACTCGGTGAAAGTCATCACCGCTCAGCTCGAGCCGGCGTTGAAGGACGCGAAGCCCGAAGACCGTTTCCAGTTCGAGCGCCATGGCTACTTTGTCGCCGACCTCAAGGACTCGCGGCAGGGAAGTCCGGTTTTCAATCGCACGGTCACGTTGCGCGATTCCCGGGACAAGACTGAAAAGGCGTGAGTCGTGAATCTTGGCCAAAGTTGGCAGCCGTCAGCCGTCAGTTGGCAGCAATTCCAAACTTCCTGCTGCAAACTGCAGACTGCCCACTACAAACTTCTTGCTGCCCACTGCAAAACTGCAAACTCCTCGACCCTCAACACTCAACATTCAACATTCAACATTCAACATTCAA
>CAZCGD010000328.1:0-4363 GCA_964498105.1 uncultured Streptomycetaceae bacterium | reverse complement strand
GGCTCAGGCTGCATGGCCTCGATTCACGATTCACGATTCACGATTCACGCTTTTCCGCTCAGCGCTGCGTCAGCAAGCTGGAGCGCAGCTTGGCCGTGATGTCGACGATGGGGATCACGCGCTCGTAGGCCATGCGGGTGGGTCCGATCACGCCGACCGTGCCCACCACCTGGCCGTCCACCTGGTAGGGGGCGGTAACCACGCTGCACTCGTCGAGGGTAGCGACGCCCGATTCGCCGCCGATGAAGATCTGCACGCCTTGCGCGCGGCTCGACACGTCGAGCAGCTGGAGCAGCCCGGTCTTGTGGTCGAACAGCGTGAAGAGCTTCCGCAGGTTCGCCATGTTGGAGGAGAGATCGTGCGAATCGAGCAGGTTGCTCTCGCCGGATATCACCACTTCCTCGGCTGATTCGCTCGCCGCCTGGCTCCCCGCTTCCAGCGCGGTCGTCATGAGCCGGGTCATGTCCGCGGTGAGCTGCTTCAGCTCCTCGCGTATGCGCCGCCGGATCTCCTCGAAGGTGAGGCCAGCGTAGTGCTGGTTGAGGATGTTCGCGGCCTCGGTCAGTTCCGAGGGTGTGTATGGCTTGTCGGTCGACAGGATCCGGTTCTGGACGTCGCCCTCGGGTGTGACCAGGATGAGAAGAAGGCGAGTGTCGGAGAGCCGGAGAAACTCGATGTGCCGGAAGCCGGCGCTGCGCCGCGGCGTCATCACGACTCCCGCGAAGTGCGTGAGATCGGACAGGAGCTGCGAGGCCGAGATCACCAGCTTGTGCGTGGTCTCCAACTGCAACTGGCCTTCGAGCTGGTTGATTTCGACCGAATCGAGCGGCTTGATGGTCAGCAGCGTGTCGACGAAAAAGCGGTAGCCGCGCGAGGTGGGCACGCGCCCGGCCGAGGTGTGGGGGCTCGCGATGAAGCCCATCTCCTCGAGGTCGGCCATCACGTTGCGGATGCTGGCGGGGGAAAGGTCCAGCCCGGAATACTTGGACAGCGCGCGCGACCCGACCGGCTGGCCGTCGGCGATGTAGCGCTCGACCAGCGTCTTCAGCAGCATCTGGGCGCGTTCGCTCAGCGTGGGAGTATCGGCGGGCATGGCCTATTCTACTAAAAACCGTGAATGGTGAATGGTGAATCGTGAATCGAAAAACCCGCCATACCCAGGCAATCACCCAATCGGCGAATCACGATTCACGAATCACGAATCACGGGGTTTTGTGGTTTAATGCCGCTATGAAATCGGCATTCAGGACGGTCGCGCTGATCGGCAAATACCGGAGCCCGGAGATCGCCGGTCCGCTGCTCGAGCTCGCCCGCTTTCTCGAGCGGCGCAAGGTCCGGGTGCTGATCGATCCGCTGACCGCGGCCCAGGTGAAGAAAGCGCGCTTGCCGGTCCTGCCACTCGAGGATCTGGGCCGGGAGGCTGACCTGGCGGTAGTGATCGGCGGCGACGGCACCATGCTCAACATCGCGCGCACGCTCGCCCCGCACGAGGTCGCGCTGGTCGGCGTGAACCAGGGGCGGCTCGGCTTCCTCACCGACATCTCGGTCGAGAACATGGTCGGCACCATCGGCGCCATCCTTGACGGCAAGTATGTGACCGAAAACCGGATGCTGCTGGAGGGGCGGGTCCGCCGCGGCGCGAAAAAAGTCTCCACGATGCTGGCGTTCAACGACGTGGTCGTAAGCAAGGGCGCGCAGAGCAACATGGTCGAGCTCGAGGTGCGCATCAACGGCGAGTTCATCTACAACCAGCGCTCCGACGGACTGATAGTGGCGACGCCCACCGGTTCCACGGCGTATGCCATGTCCACGGGCGGCCCGATCGTGCACCCGGCGTTGTCGGTGATGGCTCTGGTGCCGGTTTCTCCGCATACGCTTTCCAATCGCCCGATCATTGTCAGCAGCGATGCCGTCGTGGACATTATCATCCGCAACGCCGCCGACCCGCGCGCCCATTTCGACGGCCATACGCGCTTTGACCTGCGCGAGGGCGACCGCGTGACGGTGCGGCGCTATCCCCACGTCATCAGCCTGCTCCATCCTGCCCGGCACAGCTACTACAAGATGCTGCGCGAGAAACTCAACTGGAACCGCGAGTAACCGGTGATGGGCGATAGGTGATGCCCTGTTCAAAGTTCCAAGTTCCAAGTTCAAAGTTCCAAGTTGAACCTTGAACCTTGAACCTTGAACCTGGAACCTGGAACCTGGAACCTGGAACATTGAACCTGGAACAGCCTCATCCCTGAGTTCATGCTGCGCAGCCTTTCCATCCGCGACTTCGTCATCGTTGACCGCCTGGAGCTCGAGTTCGCGCCGGGCTTCACGGTGCTGACGGGCGAGACCGGCGCGGGAAAATCCATACTTATTGATGCCCTGGCCATGGTGCTGGGGGAGCGGGCCGAGGCGATCGTGGTCCGCGGTGGCGCCGAGCGAGCGGAAATCGGCGCGGAGTTCGACGTGGGCGGCCGGGCGGACGTGGCCCGCTGGCTGACGGAGCACGACCTGGCGGGGGACGACGGCACGCTGCTGATGCGGCGCGTGATCGAGGCCTCGGGGCGCTCGCGCGGCTTCATCAACGGCCACGTCGCCACGCTCGCCCAGTTGCGCGAGGCGGGCGAGCAGCTGGTGGACATTCACGGCCAGCACCAGCACCAGTCCCTGTTGCGGGGGGCAGCTCAGCGCGAGTTGCTCGACGCCTATGGCGGGCAGTCGGATGCCGTGGAAAAGGTCGCGTCGCTGTACCGCGCCTGGCAGCAGCGGCGCGACGGCCGCGTCGCCTTCGAGGCCAACGCCGCCGCTTTTGCGGCCGAGCGCGAGCAGCTCGAGTGGCAGGCGCGGGAGATCGCGGCGCTCAAGTTCGCCGCGGACGAATGGCCGGAACTGACGGCAGAGCACTCCCGCCTTGCGCACGCTGCCAGCCTGATCGAGTCGGCGCAACTTGGCGTCGAAGCGCTGGCGGAGGGGGAGGAGTCGAGCCTGTCCCGGCTGAACGCCATCGTGGCGAGGCTCGGCGGCCTGGTCGAGCACGACCCGAAGCTGCGTGAAATACGGGATGCCCTGGAGTCGGCGCGCATACAGCTGCAGGAAGGCGTGCACGCGCTGCGTCATTACGGTGAGCGGCTCGAGCTCGACCCCCAGCGCCTGCGGCAAGTCGAGAGCCGGCTGGATGCGATTCACACGGCCGCGCGCAAGTACCGCGTTGCCCCGGAGAATTTGCCGGCGAAACTGGAGGCCGCGAACGCGCGGCTGCAAGAGCTGGGTGAAGGCAGCAACGTGGAAGCCCTGCGCCAGTTGGAGGAAGCGGCCCATGCCGCGTGCCTGGCCGAAGCGAGGAAGCTGTCGGCCGGGAGAAAGAAGGCGGCCAAGAAGCTATCTGAACAGGTGACCGCCTCCATGCAGGAGCTGGCCATGGCTGGGGGCCAATTTGAAGTGACGCTTGATGCGGCGGTGGAAGTCGCCGCCTACGGGCTGGAGACCGTGGAGTTCCTGGTCGCGGCCCACAAGAGCATGACGCCGCAGCCGCTCGCCAAGGTGGCCTCCGGCGGCGAGCTCTCGCGCCTGTCCCTTGCGGTGCAGACCGTGGCGAGCCGGGTGGCGCAAGTGCCGACGCTGATCTTCGATGAAGTGGACGCCGGTATCGGCGGACGCGTGGCCGAGATCGTTGGCAAGATGTTGGGGCAGCTCGGCCGCAAGCACCAGGTCATGTGCATCACTCACCTGCCGCAGGTCGCGGCTACCGCCGATCAGCAATGGCAGGTGGCCAGGAGCACCGCGAACGGAAAAGTCCTCTCGAAGGTAACGGTGCTGGACCAGGGCCAGCGGGTGGAGGAAATCGCGCGCATGCTGGGCGGGGTGAAAATTACCGAGACGACGCGGAAGCACGCGGCGGAAATGCTGGGCGTTAAAAATTAACCGCCAAGACGCCAAGACGCCAAGAACCCCAAAATCTTTAACCACAAAGGACACGAAGGACACGAAGGACACGAAGGAAGAACGAATCAGAAATTGAACCGCCAAGGCCGCCAAGTAGCGTTAAATCCGGACGCCTAGGGTATGGGAGCCGCGACTCCCGTACCCTAATCGCCGGTTTAACTCCGCGTGTTGGAACGGACGAAATAATCGCCGTTCAACACGCGGCTGCCAGATGGCGAGAGAATGGGTTGCCAGTCACGCTTACTCGGATATTGGAGGAAATGGCCATGTTTCATCAATTCAGGTTGCTCGTTAATTTGATCCCTTTCATCGCGGCGGCGGCGCTGGCTCCCGCCGCGATGGCGCAGGAGTATCCGGCCAAGCCGGTTACGTTCTTCGTGCCGTTCGCGGCGGGAAGCGCCACCGATACGCTGGCCCGGTCGCTGGGCCA
>CAZCGD010000327.1:0-1551 GCA_964498105.1 uncultured Streptomycetaceae bacterium | reverse complement strand
GTCGAGCCCGACACACCGCTGCTCTACGTCCTGCGCAACGATCTCGAACTGAACGGCCCGCGCTTCGGCTGCGGGCTGTCCCAGTGCGGGGCCTGTACCGTGCTGGTAGAAGGTCGGCCGACGCGCTCGTGCGTGACCGCGGTTTCCACCATCGGCGCCAGGCAGGTCACGACGCTCGAAGGGCTCGGCACGCGCGACAGGCTCCATCCGCTACAGAAAGCGTTCATCGAGGAGCAGGCGGCGCAGTGCGGCTATTGCACCAACGGCATGATCATGACTGCCAAGGCGCTGCTCGACAAAACGCCCAAGCCAACCGAGGCTCAGATCAAGAAGGCGCTGGCGGCTAACCTCTGCCGCTGCGGCACTCATAACCGCGTCGTAAGAGCCGTGCAGCGCGCGGCAAAGGAGATGACGGCATGAAATTCCCCACCACCCTTCGCCGCCGCGATTTCCTTAAGACTGCCGGCGCCATCGTCATTGGCTTCAGCTGGAGCGTGCCCGGCGTGCTGGCGCAACAGGCCGCGCCGGCGCGGCTGCCTGGCAGCCTCAATACCAACCGTATGCTCGACGGCTGGATCCGCATCAACGCCAACGGCACCGTGACGGTCTTCACCGGTAAATGCGAGCTTGGCCAGGGGATCCTGACCGCGCTTGCCCAGATCGCCTCCGACGAGCTCGACGTCGCCTACGACCGCATCGAGATGGTGTCCGCCGATACCGCGCGCACGCCGAACGAGGGCATGACCGCCGGCAGCCAGTCGGTCGAGAACAGCGGCACGGCGCTGCGCTTCGCCTGCGCGGAAGCGCGGCAGATCCTGCTTGGGCTCGCCGCGGCAAAGCTGGGAACGACCGCTGACCGGCTGACGGTTGCGGACGGCGCAATCTCGGGCGGCAGCGGAAGAGCGACCTACGCGGAGCTGGCGCAATCAGCCAACCTCAAGCGCGAGGCCACCGCCCAGGTCAAGCCCAAGCCGTCGTCGCAGTACAAGATGATTGGCAAGAGCGTCCAGCGCCGCGACATTCCCTCCAAGGTGACCGGCGGGGCGAGCTACGTACAGGACATGCGGCTGCCCGGCATGGTGTTCGGCCGCGCGGTGCGCCCGCCCTCCTATCGCGCCGAGCTCGTTTCGTTCGACGAAGCGGCCGTCAAGGCCATGCCGGGAGTTGTCGCCGTGGTCCGCGACGGCAGCTTCCTCGGCGTCGCGGCCGAGCGCGAGGAACAGGCGATCAAGGCGGCGCGGGCGATGCGCGCCTCCGCGAAATGGAAAGAAACGCCGGACCTGCCGCCGTCCGCACCGGAACTGTTCGAGCACCTGCAGAAAGTGCGCTCGCAGGATTCCGTGGTCAACCAGAAGATCGCCGCGTCTCCCGCCGGCAGCAAGATCGTTACGCACGATGCGACTTATACGCGCCCCTACCAGGCGCACGCCACGATGGGGCCTTCCTGCGCCGTTGCCCAGGTGAAGGACGGCAAGTACATGGTGTGGACGCACAGCCAGGGCGTATTCCCGCTGCGGCGCGAGTTGAACAAGGTGCTGGGCGTGCCCGAAG
>CAZCGD010000326.1:0-2179 GCA_964498105.1 uncultured Streptomycetaceae bacterium | reverse complement strand
GTCGAAAACCTGCGGCTGCATTACGCCCTGACGCTCGAGCACTGGCTGCGGCGTTTCGAGGAGGCACAGGACCGCGTGCGTGAGATGTTCGACGAGCGTTTCGTCCGCGCCTGGCGTCTGTACCTTGCGGGGTCGCTCGCGGCGTTCAGGACCGGGGAGCTGCAGCTGTACCAGGTGCTGTTCAATCGCGATACCAGCAATGATGTGCCTTGGACGCGGGCCGATCTCCACGAGAAGGCGCCCGGGTGATGCCCTACCGCTCTTGCGATGCGTTGATCGTGGGCGGCGGTCCCGCCGGCTCGACGTGCGCCCGGGAACTCGTCCGCGCCGGCCTCGACGTGGTGGTGATGGACAAGCACGTTTTCCCGCGCGACAAGGTGTGCGCGGGCTGGATCACGCCGCCGGTGGTGCAGGCGCTCGGCCTCGACTCCGCCCACTACGCGCAGGGACGCGTGATGCAGGCGATTCGCGGTTTTCGCACGGGGATGATCGGAGCGGAGACGGAAGTCGAGACCCGGTATGACGAGGCGGCGAGCTTCGGCATTCGCCGCTGCGAGTTCGACCATTATCTGCTGCAGCGCTCGCAAGCCCGGTTGCGGCTCGGCGAGCCACTGAAGACGATGGCGCGGGACGGCGGCGCGTGGCTGGTGAACGGCGAGTTGAGGACGCCGCTGGTGGTGGGCGCGGGCGGGCATTTCTGCCCCGTTGCGCGCAAGCTCGGCGGCCAGGCTGGGCCCGCCGAGACCGTGGTCGCGGCGCAGGAGATCGAGTTTTCGCTGTCGGGGCAGGAACGCGGCGCATACCGGGTCGACGATGAGATCGTGCAGTTCTATTTCTGCGCCGATCTCAAGGGCTACGGCTGGTGCTTCGCAAAAGGCGGTTATCTCAACATCGGCCTGGGCCGCGAGGATTCCCACCGGCTCCCCGAGCACGTGAGTGAGTTCTGCCGCTGGCTCCGGCGGCGCGGGGTCATTACCGGCAAGCTGCCCGGAAAGTTCAACGGCCATGCCTATCTGCTGTATCCGGAATCGCGCCGCCCGCCAGCCACTGACGGCGCGCTGTTGATCGGTGATGCGGCCGGCCTTGCCTATCCCCGGAGCGGGGAAGGGATCCGCCCCGCGGTGGAGTCGGGATTGATGGCTGCCGCGGCTGTCATCGAGTCCGCCGGCGATTATCGCCAGGACAGCCTCGCGCGGTATGCCGGTCGCCTGACAGCCCGCTTCGGCAAGAGAAGTCCGGCTGACGGAAACGGCTCATGGCTGCCGCAGAAGATCAGGCGACCGCTCGCGGCGAGCCTGATGGCAACCCGGTGGTTCGTGCGTCACGTCGTCGTCGACCGCTGGTTCCTGCACGCACAGCAGCAGGTTATTGCGACCGGACTCCGCTAAAAAAGCTGAACGCTGTATATCGCACTATTCGGGAATCGCGCCCAGGATGTACAGCGCCTTGATAACGGGTCCCGGTTCGCCAAAAGCGCGGAACCAGCGCCCGAAGATCTCCACGATTTCGCCGCTGCCGTAGATCTGGGAGAGCCCGGTGTTGACCGCGAGCCGGAAAGCGGCATCGCCGCGCGGCAGCACGATGCCGTACGGCTCGAAGGAGAGCTCATCGGGGAGCAGCAGGAGTGCTTTCAGGTCCTTGGCCTTGCCTCCTGCCCCCACCAGCAACAGCTTGTCGCTCGCGAAGGCGTCCACTTTCCCTTCCTCGAGCGCGGCCAGCGCTTCATCGCGGTTCTTGAACGAGAGCACGGTCGCGCTGATCTGGCGGCGGTTCAGCTCCACATTCACCGCGCGCTCGTTGGTGGTTCCGGCGATCACCGCGATTTTCCTGCCGGAGAGGTCGGACAGCGAGCGCGCGCCCGAGGCGGCCATGATCATCAGCCCGGTGGTTTCGACGAAAATGTAGCTGGAAAAGTCCACCTGCTTCAGGCGCGAGAGCGTGACGGTGCTCGAGCCGCACTCCATGTCGGCCTGGCCCTTGGCGACAGCGTCGAAGCGGGTCTGGGTGGTGACCGGAACCCATTTCACCTGCAGGTTCGGCACGTTGAGCTGGCGCTCGATCGAATTGACCACACGCTTGCACAGGTCGATGGAAAAGCCGACCACCTGCTTGCTGTCGTTCGTGAACGAGAACGGCGTCGCGTCGGGGCGGTAGGCGATGGTGATGGTCTTGGTGGCGG
>CAZCGD010000325.1:0-5503 GCA_964498105.1 uncultured Streptomycetaceae bacterium | reverse complement strand
CGTCAGCCGCACCGTTTTTTCCTTGCCATCCACGAATATGCTGACCGAGCCGCCCTGCACGATGGGGGTCTCGTACTGGCTGATCTGGTAGCCCTTCGGCAGATCGGGATAGAAATAATTCTTGCGCGCGAAGATCGAGCGGCGGTTGATGTTTGCGCCGACCGCGAGCCCGAAGCGCACTGCCTTCTGGACCGCCTCGCGGTTCATCACCGGCAGCACGCCCGGCAGCGCGATGTCCACCGCGCACGCCTGCGTGTTGGGCGCAGCGCCAAACGCGGTCGAAGCTCCCGAGAAAATCTTCGACTTCGTCGAGAGCTGGGCGTGCGTCTCAAGCCCGATGACAATTTCCCACTTCATTGCGCGTCGCTCCACGACGAGTGTCGGGTGTCGAGTGTCGAGTGGAAAACCTCGACGTGAAGGAGCCCCGCGTGCCCTCGTCCCTCGACACTCATTCCTCGACCCTCCTTACTCTTCGCATCCCGGGGGGATGCGAAGATGCCAGTCGGTCGCGAGCTGGTACTGGTGCGCGGCGCCGAGCATCTTCGCTTCCGAAAAATAGTCGCCGATGATCTGCAGGCCGACCGGCAGCCCCTGGTCGTCGAATCCGCACGGGATGGACATGCCCGGCAGCCCCGCCAGGTTGGCCGGGATGGTGTAGATGTCGTTGAGGTACATCTGCACCGGGTCGTCAATCTTCTCGCCGAGCTTGAACGCGGTGGTGGGGCTGGTCGGTCCCATGATCACATCGCAGCGCCTGAATGCTTCCACGAAATCGCGCGCGATCAGCCGCCGCACCTTCTGCGCCTGGATGTAGTAGGCGTCGTAGTAGCCGTGCGACAGCACGTAGGTGCCGATCAGGATGCGACGCTTCACCTCGTCGCCGAAGCCCTGGGCGCGCGTCTTCTGGTAGAGGTCGGTCAGGTCGGAATAGTCCGGCGCGCGGTAACCGTAGCGCACGCCGTCGTAGCGCGCGAGGTTGCTCGAGGCTTCCGCCGGAGCGAGCACGTAGTACACCGGCACCGATAGCTTCATGTTGGGCAGGCTCACGTCGACCGTTTCGCAGCCGAGCCTGCGGTACTCAGCTGCCGCGGCCTCGACCGCCTTCACCACCGCCGGCGCAGCGCCCGTCGCGAAAAATTCCTTCGGCAGTCCGATCTTCATGCCCTTGATCGGCCGCGCGAGCTCGCGCGTGTAGTCCTCGCGGCTGCGTTCGAGCGAAGTCGAATCGCGCGCGTCGTGGCCGGCCATCACGTTGAGCAGCAACGCGAGATCCTCGGCGCTGCGCGCCAACGGACCTCCCTGGTCGAGGCTGGAGGCGAACGCGATCATGCCGTAGCGCGACACCACGCCGTAAGTGGGCTTCAGCCCGCAGATGCCGGAGAGCGCCGCCGGCTGCCGGATCGAGCCGCCGGTATCGGTGCCGGTCGCCCCCGCGGCGAGACGGGCTGCCACCGCCGCCGCCGAGCCGCCCGAGCTGCCCCCGGGCACGGCTTGCACGTCCCAGGGGTTCCTGACCGGGCCGTAGTGCGAGGTCTCGCTGGACGAACCCATGGCGAACTCGTCCATGTTGGTCTTGCCAATATTGACCGCGCCCGCGGCAGCGAGCCGTTCGACCACATGGGCGTCGTACGGGGAGACGAAGTTGGAGAGCATCTTCGAGCCGCAGGTGGTGAGCCACCCCTTGGCGCAGAAGATGTCCTTGTGGGCGATGGGGATGCCGGTAAGCGGCTGCGCCTTGCCTGCCGAGCGCAACCGGTCGGCGGCCCGAGCCTGCTTCAGACTCGCTTCCTCGTCAATCGTGATGAAGCAGTTGTACCGGCCTCCTAACGCCTTGATCCGGTTTATGAAATGCTGCGTCAGCTCGACGCTGGAGAACGTGCCGGCAGCAAGGTCCGCTGACAGGCTCTTGATGGTGGCGTTGTGCATTTGTCCGCGAGGAGTGAGGGGTGAGGCGTAAGGCGGAAGCCCGCTTTGACAGCCGCCTAACTCCTCACGCCTGACGCCTCACTATTCAATGACCTTCGGCACCAGGTAGAGGTCGCCCTCGACGTGCGGCGCCACCGACTGGAACAGGGCGCGCTGGTCGCCCTCGGTGACGGCGTCGGGGCGCAAGCGCTGCACGAGGTCCTGCGCGTGGGACATGGGCTCGATGCCGCGGGTATCGACTGCCTGCATTTCCCCGATGAGCCTGAAGACGTCGTTGATTTGCGACAGCGCAGCCTGCGCCTGACTCTCGTCTATCGCGATCCGCGCGAGGTGGGCGACGCGCTTCACATCATCCAGCGTCAGTGCCATCGTACACCTGCTGCAAAAGCCTTAAAAATCGAAGCTGCATAGGGTATCATAACCCCCTGTTGCACAGAGCCAATTCCCTTTAGGCGGAACGATTTATGTTCGGTTTTTTGAACAACTACTTTAACGACGATCTGGCGATCGATCTTGGCACCGCCAACACGCTGATCTACGTGCGCGGCAAGGGCATCGTGCTCGACGAGCCGTCGGTCGTCGCCATCCGTCAGGAAGGCGGCCCCAACGGCAAGAAGGTGATCCAGGAAGTCGGCCTCGCTGCGAAGCAGATGCTCGGCCGCACGCCCGGCAACATCACCGCGATCCGCCCGATGAAGGACGGCGTCATCGCCGACTTCACCGTCACCGAGCAGATGTTGAAGCACTTCATCAGGAAGGTACACCAAACGCGCATTTTCAAGCCCTCGCCCCGCATCATCATCTGCGTTCCGTGCGGTTCAACCCAGGTCGAGCGCCGCGCGATCCGCGAGTCGGCAATCGGCGCCGGCGCCTCCAGCGTCTATCTGATCGAGGAGCCCATGGCGGCGGCGATCGGCGCCGACCTGCCGGTGGGCGAACCGACCGGGTCGATGGTGGTGGACATTGGCGGCGGCACCACGGAGGTGGGCGTGATCTCGCTCGGCGGCCTCGTCTACAAGGGCTCGGTGCGCGTCGGCGGCGACAAGATGGATGAGGCGATCATCAACTATATCCGCCGCAACTACGGCATGTTGATCGGCGAAACCACCGCCGAGCAGATCAAGAAGGAGATCGGCTCCGCCTTCCCCGGCTCGGAAGTGCGCGAGAAGGAGGTGAAGGGCCGCAACCTCGCCGAGGGCATACCCAGGAGCTTCACCATTTCCTCCAACGAGATCCTCGAAGCGCTGACCGAGCCGCTCAACGCCATCGTTTCCGCCGTCAAGTCGGCGCTCGAGCAGACGCCGCCCGAGCTCGCCGCCGATATCGCCGAGAAGGGCATGGTGATTACCGGCGGCGGCGCGCTGCTGCGCGACATCGACCGGCTGCTGATGGAGGAGACCGGGCTGCCAGTGATCGTCGCCGAAGACCCGCTCACCTGCGTCGTGCGCGGGTCCGGCAAAGCGCTCGAAAAAATCGAGCGGCTGAGCGGCATCTTTACCAACGACTAGCGGCGGGTATTCCCGGTTCAAAGTTCCAAGTTCCAAGTTCAAAGTTCCAGGTATCTTCCGTATGCGAACCTTGAACCTTGAACCTTGAACCTGGAACATTGAACTGAATGGAACATTCGCCTCCGCCGTTTTTCAGGACCGGCCCCACCCCGCTTGCCAGACTGCTGATCTTTTCCGCGCTGTCCCTCACCTTTCTCGTCGCCGACGTCCGCTTCAACTACCTCAATTCCCTGCGCCAGGTCGCGGCAGTCGTCGTCTATCCACTGCAGCGCATCGCCACCGCCCCCGCCGGCATCGCGCGGCGCGTCAGTGACTTCTTCGTCACGCACGGGTCGTTGCGGGCGGACCACGCGCGGCTCACGCAGGAAAACTTCGACAATGCCGCCCTGCTGCTGCAGCTTAAGGCGCTGCAGGCGGAGAACGCCCAGCTGCGCGGCTTGCTGGCCACTCGCGAGCGCCTGGGCACCGAACTGGTCACGGCTGAGGTGCTGTACGCCGCGCGCGACCCGTTCAGCCGCAAGGTGGTGATCGACAAGGGCTCGCAGGACGATATTCGGGCGGGCCAGGTGGCGGTAGACAACCGCGGCCTGGTGGGCCAGGTGACGCGCGTCTATCCCTGGCTCTCGGAAGTCACCCTGGTCACCGACAAGGGGCAGTTCGTGCCGGTGCAAAACCTGCGCAACGGTCTGCGCTCGATACTCTCCGGCACCGGCAGCGATGGCGCCATCGAACTGCGCTTCGTTCCGCCCAACGCGGACTTCGAGACCGGCGACGAACTCGTCACCTCGGGCATCGACGGGGTATATCCGCCCGGGCTGCCGGTGGCGCGGGTGACCAACGTCGAGCGCATTGCCGATCAGATTTTCGCCCGCGTCACCGGCGTGCCGCTCGGCGGCGTGGCCCATCATGCCCACGTGCTGATCGCCGGCGGCAGCCGCGACCTGCCGCCGCGGCCGTCCGCCGACGAGCCAAAGTCGCCACGGCCCAAAAAATCGAGAAAAGGCTGATGGCCGACACCCGCGTCACGCCGCAAGAGATCCTGCTGCCGGTCAGGGCCGGCTTCATCGCCGCCACGCTGCTCGCGGCGCTGCTCGCCAACCTGCTGCCGTGGTCGGGTGCATGGCTGTGGATCAAGCCCGATTTCGTCGCGCTGGTGCTGCTACTCTGGTGCGTCGAGCAGCCGCGCAAGGTGGGCTTCATCTCGGCCTGGCTGCTGGGGCTGGTGATGGACGTGGCGGACGGCACCCTGTTCGGCCAGCACGCCCTGTCGTACTCGATCCTCGCCTACGCCGGCATCGTGCTGCACCGGCGCGTGCTCATGTTCTCCGGCACGCCGCAGGCGCTGCACGTAGTGGTGCTGCTGCTGTTGAACGACTTCATCGTGATCGCGATCCGAATGCTCGCCGGGGCGGACTTCCCCGGTTTCCAGTATTTCATCGGCAGCTTCGTAGCGGGCGCGCTGTGGCTGCCGCTCAGCGTGCTGCTCAAGCTGCCGCAGCGCCCGCAGCCCGACCCCGACCGCGTATGAGCTCTGAACTCTCGATCAATCCCGGCGTCGAGCTGCGCAACGCGCAGCTCGAACTGCACCATTTCCAGGTGCGGCTGGCGATCGCGACCGGATTCGTGCTGCTCATGTTCCTGGTGCTGTTCGGCCGCTTCTTCTACCTGCAAGTCGTGAAGCACGAGCAGTTGCACACGCTGGCGGAGGCAAACCGCATTGCCATCGTCCCGGTGGCGCCCAACCGCGGCATCATCGTCGACCGCAACGGCATCGTGGTCGCGCACAACTACTCCGCCTACACGCTGGAAGTGCAGCCGCACAAGATCGACAACCTGGAGGGCCTGGTCGACGAGCTGGCCACCCTGGTCGAGATCACGCCGCGCGACCGGCGGCGCTTCAAGCGGCTGCTGGAGGAGAGCAAGAGCGTCGGCAGCCTGCCCATCCGCACCCGGCTCTCCGACGAGGAAATCGCCCGCTTCGCGGCGAACCGCTACCGCTTCCCCGGCGTCGAGATCAACGCGCGGCTGTTCCGCCAGTACCCGCAAGGCGAAATCTTCTCGCACGTGGT
>CAZCGD010000324.1:0-3206 GCA_964498105.1 uncultured Streptomycetaceae bacterium | reverse complement strand
ACGCCTAGCCGCTGCGCGAGCGCCTTCCCGAGATTTACCGTTACGCCACGCAGCTCCCCAGTGCTCGGATCTTTCGTCACAAGGACTTGGTTCGACAATATGAGACCGACGCGAAGTTTTCCGGTGGACGCGAGCTCGGCGTGCGCGGCTGGAGGGACACTTGGGGCCGAGGCACAGCCGGCGACCAGCAGCAGCGCGAGTGCGATAGACCCCCACGTGCCGAGGCCCGACGCAACATGTACTTTCGTGCGCACCATATTGATCTCCTAACAAGATATCGGCCCCATAAGTGGGGCATTTGTTTTGCCCCAAAATCGGGGCTGAAGCCAGAAAGGCTACTCCCAACCCCCTGACTCCTCAAGCAGGGTCAACCGGAATCGTAGCCTGTTCGTTTAACGTGAGGGCGTGAGAGCGCGAGGGCGGGAGATGGACAAGGACGGAACTTACGTGACAGCGGAAGGGTGTGAGGGCAAGAGGGCGTGAGATGCGCAGGCACGTTTGCTCCCACCACCCCGTCACTTCGTGACACCCCTCCTCAGGCAGGAGGGGAATTCTTCTTTGAGTTGAGCTTGTTAATCCTGTTAATCCTGTCTATTTTTGTTCTTGTAGTTATCGGCGTTCATCGGCGGCAAAATTGGTTCTTGATCTTATCCGCGTTTATCTGCGGTTCCATTCTTGTTACCCGTCAATTGATGGTGGCGCTGCTGCTGGTCGGTCAGCTTCCTCTCCAGAAGCGCGTCCCGGATCCTTTGCTCGACGTTTTCCGGCACGGAAGCCGTGAATAGTTTGCTCTCGTCCGCCTTGTACTGCGCCATCGTTTCCGGGTCCGCGACCTCCCGCTCCCGTGCCCGCGCTCTCATCTTTTCGAGCCGCACCCGGAAGGGCCGGGTCAGCCAGACGAGAATTTTCCAGAGGATGATCAAGCCGATCACGGCGAGCGCGATCGTGACCCAGGTCCAGGCTGACTTGCACGCTGGCGCCGACAGCGGAGCGCCCAGGCACGACGCAACGTGCGCCCACCCTGCGTCGAGCTGCCTCGTTATCTGCTCAAGAGCGCCTAACATAATGAAACACACGCTGCGCTGTCACGGTTTTGGCGACGCGGGACATGCGGCATGCTTAGGCCTCGAATTGGGCGTGCACCCAGTAGGTCGTCGCGGGCCAAAACCGTGCCAGCCCACAGGGGGTTGCGGCCAGAATCGCCGCTAGCTTTGTCGCGAGGCTTACCAATACAGCGAGTATTGGCTGCGCCTCGCTTCGCGCTATCGACGATTCTGGCTCGCACCGCACGCGCGTTTCATCATGTTAGGCGCTCTAAGGATTTCCACGTGAACCGGTCACCAGGTTACTGGCGCTGCTCGATCCCGGCGTCGAAGAAATTCTCCTCGAGCCTTACTATCGAGCTTTGCATAATCGCATTACGCCGCTCGACCCTCCCTTGCAGGGCGCGCACCGGCTTGCAAGCCGGTGCCGCTCGTCCGGCGCGGGCCATGGCCCACGAATTCCCGGTCTCGCCCCCGTCCCCCTCTCCCGAAGGGCGAGGGGAAATGTACAGTGCGGAAATGGGGTGTTACCCATTTCCGCAAGGATCAATAGGAGAGGTCAGGCGGCGATGCCGGGTCGCGCTGCGTCGTGCACGCCAGTGGATTCGCAGACCCACTGGCCGATCGTCGCGGCGTTTTGCTGGGACAGCTTTAGCGGAGAGAGCGTCGCTTGCGGCATGAGTTCCCGCAATACCTGCGCGCAGGAAGTCGTATGCAAGGCATCGTTACCCGGCATGATGAACGCCGGGACGTTGATCGCGACCAGTTGTGCGCAGGTTGCGCCGGAAGGCAGGGTGTCGCTGAAGAGGCTGTCACGGCTTTGCGCGACGACTTGCAGGTAGTGGTCGAGATCCTGCCGCAGGAACGACTCGGCGAACTCAGGATCGGATGCGAGTATGGACGACCACGGCCCGGCATCCGGATCGCTCCAGAACATGCTGGACTGCCTGGCAAGCTTGGCCACACCCTCGAGTCCATGCTCGCGCGCATACGCAATGTGGCGGTCGAAATTGGCGCGGCCCCGGGTGAGCCAATGGAACCCGCCAACCGGCCAGTGCAGCAGCAGGGCCCGGCAGCGCTCGGGAAATTCCGCCGCCAGCGCCAGCGCGACCGAGCAGCCTACGCAACCACCTAGAAGGAACGCCTGTTCGACGCCGAGATGGTCGAGCAACCCCTTGGCGTGCCGCGCGTTATGCGCCCAGGTGAGCGATTCGATGCATCCTCCGGAGCCGCCGGATTCGCGCCGATCGTAAACGATAACGCGAAAATCGGGTACCAACGCATCGAGGGGACGGAATCCCCGCCACACACGGTCCGCCCACCGGCGCGAGATCGAGTCGTTGGATCCCACGGGCGCCAGCAACAGCAGCGGCGGCCCTTCGCCGCGCACTTCGTAGTGGGTATTGATCCCGTCTATGACCGCGAATGGCATAGTTTCTTTCCGCGTACTGGTCCGGTCGCTGTCCTGTGCCGCCTATCCTATCACGCCTGCCGGATATTTTTCCGTCATGGCAACGGCAACAGCGGCGAACACCGCGAGACTCGTCACGAGGCGCGATTACTGTAAGCGCAGTTGGGTTTGGTGCAGTCGGCGTAGAGATGCAGCGAATGGTCGTTGATCCTGAAGCCGCGGTCCCTGGCGATCTTCTCCTGCCGCTTCTCGATTTCGCCGTCGAAGAACTCCTCGACGCGGCCGCATTGCATGCACACCAAGTGGTCGTGGTGCCCGCCCTGGTTCAACTCGAATACCGCCTTGCCCGTTTCAAAGTGGTGCCGGATCAGCAGCCCGGCCTGTTCGAACTGGGTGAGCACGCGGTAGACCGTCGCCAGCCCGGTGTCGGTGCCGTCCCTGGACAGCGTTCGGTAAATGTCCTCGGCCGAAAGGTGGCGCACCGGGCTCTTCTCGAACAGCTCCAGTATGCGCAGGCGCGGCAACGTCGCTTTCAGGCCTATCGTCTTGAGATCGCTGGGTGAACTCACTCGCGTCACTGTCGGTATGGGGAGGCGTCGGTTATCATATTCGCATTTTGCCGCCTTGCAAACCGCGTCGCGCCCGGTCTCAATCCCCGCGCGATGCGCCACACAGGCCGCTACCGTGATGAGCCGGCGCGTTCCGATCATTCCATCCTGCAGCATCGTGCTCCTCGGCTGGTTGCTGGGGGC
>CAZCGD010000323.1:0-17439 GCA_964498105.1 uncultured Streptomycetaceae bacterium | reverse complement strand
AATGGGTGGACTACTGGGGCGGCCGGGAGAAAGTCGCCTCGGCCTCGCAAATTCTGTTCACCCCGCCGCCGGGAGTCTCCCAGGAGGATGCATGGCGTATTCCCGCGCAGCGCTGAAGGGAGCGGCGGCTGCCAGCGCGCTGGCGGCGCTGTGCGCGCCGCCTTCAGCACC
Source organism: uncultured Streptomycetaceae bacterium (assembly GCA_964498105.1). GTDB lineage: Bacteria > Pseudomonadota > Gammaproteobacteria > Burkholderiales > SG8-41 > SG8-41. The sequence continues at coordinate 17,268 of CAZCGD010000323.1, read as the reverse complement.
CGCCGCCGACACCTACCCGTCCCGGCCGATCCGCTTCATTGTGCCTTCTCCGGCAGGCGGCTCGCCCGACATTCTCGCGCGCATCGTAAGCCAGAAGCTTTCCGAGCAGATGAAGCAACAGGTCGTCGTGGACAACCGCGGAGGGGCGAGCGGTATCATCGGCGTCGAACTGGTGGCGCGCGCCGCGCCCGACGGTTACACGCTACTGTTCGTGACCTCGACCACCTTCGGCTCGCTGCCCGCGCTCAGGAAAGACCTGCCGTACGACGTGGAAAAGGACTTCATCGCGCTCTCGCGCATTGCCTGGGTGGCGAATGTCGCCACCGTCAACGTTAGGCTCGGCGTGAACAGCGTAGCCGATCTGGTGAAGCTTGCGAAGGAAAAGCCCGGCCAGCTCAATTACGGCTCTGCCGGCAACGGCTCGCCTGCGCATCTGGCGGGCGCGATGTTCGACGTGCTCGCGGGCATCAAGACCGTGCACGTGCCCTACAAGGGCGCGGCGCTGGCGATGACTGATCTCCTGGGTGGACAGCTGCAGTACTTCATCACGTCGCCACTGGTCGCCATGCCGCACGGGCGCGCGGGGCGCATCAAGGTGCTGGCGACAACCGGGGCCACTCGCGACCCGTTGCTGCCGGAACTGCCGGTCGTGGCGGACACCGTCCCCGGCTACGAAATCGTGCAGTGGTGGGGCGCCGCGCTGCCTGCACGCACGCCCCCGGCGATAGTGAAACACCTGCACCAGGAGATGATGGCCGCGCTCAATGCCCCGGACGCGCGCGCGGCGATGAACAGGAACGGCGCGACACCGCATCCGGAAACGCCCGCCGAATTCGCCACGTTCATGAGAAACGAGCGGGCGCGTATTGCCAAGATCGGCAGGCAGGCCAATATCACGCTGGACTGATGCGTGATAAGTGACGAGTGATAAGTGATAAGTTACCCGCGCTTGCGCGGAAGCCAGCCCCTATCACCTATCACCTATCACCTATCACGCTTTATTCGGCCTTGATTCCCGTCGCCCTTATGACCTTGCCCCAGCGCTCGTAGTCGTCACGGATCAGTTGTGCGAGCGCTTGCGGTAACGACACTACCGATCACGCCGTTTTTTCTCTGATACACTCCGCGGCGGGCCATTGCGGCCCGCCGTTCCATTTGATTGATGCTCCAATGCCACCGGTCACAAAAACGCTGCTGATCGCCAACGTTGCGGTTTATCTCGCGCAGCAGTTCGCCGACAACTTCCTGCTCACCTGGTTCGCGCTGTGGCCGCTGGCGACGACCGGGCCCGTCGCCCCCGGCATGCCCGCCGGGTTCCTGCCGTGGCAGCTCATCACCTACAGCTTCCTGCACGGCAACGAGCTGCACATCCTCGTCAACATGCTCGGCCTCTACATGTTCGGATCCGAGGTCGAGCGCGTGCTGGGACAGCGGCGCTACGTCACCTACTACTTCGTGTCGGTGCTGGCAGCGGCGGTCGCCCAGCTGGTGATGTCGGCCCTCAACCCGGGTCCGGCCTACCCCACGGTCGGCGCCTCGGGCGGCGTGTTCGGCCTGCTGCTCGCCTACGGCATGTTTTTTCCGCGCCGCATCATCATGCTGATCATCCCGCCGATCCCGATGCAGGCACGCTACTTTGTGTTCATCTACGCGGCGATCGAGCTCTACCTCGGCGTCACCGGCACGCTGGCGGGCGTGGCGCACTTCGCCCACCTCGGCGGCATGCTCGGAGGCTACCTGATGCTGCGCTACTGGCGACGCCGCCGGTTTGATAACGCGTGACCGCGAAACCCAATGTTGAAGTAAGATGCAGTAGTTGCAACTCGATCTGAAGGACGGTGCCCGATCAGGGCGACGCAAGGCCGTCTATGACCGGCTGGAAACGGCCCAATGAATCGAAAGGAATATCAGCATGAGAACTCAATCGCTTCGCAGTCTGGCATTGATGATCCTGATTATTGCGTCGCTGATTTCCGGATGCGCGGGCAGGGTCATGCACATGCAGGAGCTTGCGGCAGACAAGGCCCCGGTCGCTCCCGCGCCGGGCAAGGCGGCGGTGGTTTTCCTGCGTCCCTCGGGCATGGGCTTTGCGATTCAGTCGAGCGTCTTCGAGGTCAAGGACAACCAATCGCTGCTCGTGGGTATCGTTGCGGCCAAGACGAAGGTCGCCTATCAGGTCGAGCCCGGGAAACGCTTGTTCATGGCGGTCGGGGAGAGCGCTGACTTCATGACCGCCGACCTTCTCCCGGACCGGACCTATTACGTCTTCGTTGCCCCGAGGATGGGGTTCTGGAAAGCGCGGTTCGGGCTCGAGCCGGTACGCGGGAAGGAACTGGACTCCCCCGAATTCAAGAGCTCGCTGGCCGATTGCAAGTGGGTCGAGAAGAACGTCGCGTCGGAGAACTGGGCGCGCGGCAATATGGCGAGTGTCGAATCCAAACGCGCCGAATATTACCCGGGCTGGGTGAAACAGCCGGAGCCGGAAAAGCCGCATCTCTTGCAGGGCGACGGCAGATAAGACTGCACAACGTCCTTTTCCCTTTTGCCTTAATCCACCGCCCAGGTGGCAAGCACGAGATCCTTGATCCACAGTTCGCTGGTCCCGAGCGATGAATGGACGAGCGGCCCGCCCTCCACGGCGTCGGAACGCATGCGGTGCAGCTTCGTCGTGCGCACGTTGGCCGCCGATACCGCGTATCCGTATTGCCCGAAGCGCTCCGCCTCCACCGCGATGTCCTCGCGACGGCCCTGAGCGAACCAGATCCAATCCGCGGCAAAGCGTCTTGCCATCTGGTCCAGCTCCTGGAATTCCGTGCCCTCGATCGCTTGCGGCGGTTCGACCGCCTTTAACTCGTATTCGCCGGCCTGGATGTCGCCCCGCCAGTGTCGCGCCCACTCGGCCACCCCTTCCGTGGCGTAGAGATCCACCGCTCCCGAATCAGGCTGGCGCAGCACCCGCAGTAGGGCGTCTCGCGCGTGGGTGAGCGCGTAGCCGCGCCATTCCGCACGGTCCGTGCGCAACAGTATGAGTGCCAGCTTGAGCATGCCGTCCGGCCCAACCTCGACGTAGAGGGGGTGATCATCGCCGGCGCCGGTTGCAATGCGCTCGGTCGTCTGCCCGGTGACGCGCCCGTTGACGATGGTGGCCAGGCCGTTTTCTCCCGCCGCGACGTTCACCCATTCAGCGGCAAAGTTGAGTGCCGGAAACTCCTGCGAGGCCTGCGCGAACACCGGGAACGGGATACCCCCCTCGACCATGAGGTCGTAGCAGAGCGCGTCCGCGCCGTGGTGCTCGGCCACCTCGTCCTTGAGGAACTGGCTGGACAGCAGCCGCCGCAGCCGCGCCTCGCACGCGGCCAGATCGCTCTTCTCTCCGGTAATGGTGACCGTGGCGTGAATGAGCAGTGACATGCGAAAAGCTACGACCAGGAAAAGCTATGACACAAAGGACACAAAGGACACAAAGGAATACTTATACATGAAAATCGAAAAGCTCTGACACTAAGGACACAAAGGACACGAAGGAAATCTATGTAATAAACATGGAATCGGGTTCAGGAGATATTGAGTTTGCACTGCCAGTCCGGTCCGAATTATTCGCCCGCCTCGATGACCCCACGTTTTTGGTTTCCGTAAAGATTATTTGTATTCCTTTGTGTCCTTCGTGTCCTTTGTGTCAAGGCTTTACATCTGCGAGCAGATACAATGCGGGCTCAGACACACATTAGGGATGGCGGTATGACGAAAACCCCTGACAGCCTGGATACCCTGCGCGCGCGGATCGCCGCATTCGCCGCCGAGCGCGACTGGGAACAGTTCCACAATCCCAAGAATCTCGCGATGGCGTTGGCGGCGGAGGCCGGCGAACTGCTGGAGCATTTCCAGTGGCTCACGCCGGCGCAGGCGTCGGCCCTGCCGGCCGGCACGCGCGAAGAAGTTGCGCTCGAGTGCGCGGACGTGTTGTGGTACCTGCTGCGGCTCACCGACAAGCTCGGCATCGACCTCGCCGCCGCGGCCGCGAAGAAGCTCGCGCTCAACGCACGGAAGTATCCCGTGGAGAAAGCGCGCGGGAAGATGACGAAGTATGACAAACTCTGACTGCGTAAGGCGTGAGGAGTAAGGAGTGAGGCGTAAACTGATGCGATGCGACTTTTTCTGCAGAAGATCCCCTGCCCGCCTACCGCCTGACGCCTAACGCCTCACGCCTCACGTGCTTTCCTACCGCCACCTGTTCCACGCCGGCAATTTCGCGGACGTGTTCAAGCACGCGCTGCTCGCGCGGCTGCTGATCGCGCTCTGTGCGAAAGATAAGCCCTACTGCTATATCGACACCCACGCCGGCACCGGGCGCTACGACCTCGGACACGAGTGGGCGTGGAAGACGCGTGAGTTCGAAACGGGCATCCGCAAGCTGTGGGAGCGCAAGGACATCCCCGCGGCGCTATCGCCCTACATGGATGCGGTGCGCTCCGAGAACCCCAAGGGCCGGCTGCGCTTCTACCCCGGCTCGCCGCTCATCGCCCTGAAGTTGCGCCGCCCCGAAGACCGCATCCTGCTCTCCGAACTCAACAAGACCGATTGCGCCGAGTTGGAGGCGGTCATCGGCCGCGAGCGCCACGTGGCGGTGCACCTGATGGACGGCTACCAGGCGCTGAAGACGTTCCTGCCGCCACGGGAGCGGCGCGGCCTGGTGCTGCTCGACTCCTCCTTCGACCGGTCGGGCGAATTCGCGCGCATCGCCAAAGCGCTGAAGGCGGCGCACCAGCGCTGGCCTACCGGCATCTACGCCATCTGGTACCCGCTGATGGCGCCGGCCGTGATGGCGGGCTTCATGCGCGCGGTGCAGCGAACCGGGATCGACAAGATCCTGCGGCTCGAGTTGACGGTGCGTGAGCCTGCAGAGGATGCGCCACGGCCGGGCTGTGGCATGCTGGTCGTCAACCCGCCCTGGAAATTCGACGCGGAGGCGCGGCCCCTGCTTGACTGGATCTGGCGGGCGCTGGCGCAGGACGGCGCGGGCGGCGTAAAGGTGGATTGGCTCGTTCCGGAGTGAAGCAAAGCGAATTGAACCGCCAAGACGCCAAAAGGCATTCAAGAACAGTAAAACCGAATTGAACCGCCAAGACACCAAGGCCGCCAAGAAAAACAATAATTAACGATCGACAAATCAGACCCCTTGGGAAAAGCCGGCGGCGATGCAATAGATACCGGCGTATATCTACACTTGGATATACACGCGCATATCGATATATCTACGCTTGGATGGTCACATATGTAGGTATATGCTTTTGGCACATCCAATATGCCAACTAAAGTTAGGCTGCTATGAAATAGTGCTCTGGTGATTTGCGCTAGTTATAGATGCTTTGGCCATTATCGCCGCGTCGGCGTTCTTTGTGTCTGATACAGTGTTCTCGCCTGTGCCGAATTGCTCGATCGCCTCCGGAGAGGTAAGGTTTTGATCGGCAATTCGAACTGGCATCACCGATTCTCGACTGTCTCCTGGGGAGGGAATGCCATGGGAAAGATCTTCGCCGTGCTGTGGGCCGTATTGGGTGCTGTCACCCTCGTCTGGGCGCAGTCGAGGTTCGACGCCGTACAGATCAGAGCGACGCAGGTCGCTTCGAACGTCTGGATGCTCGAGGGGGAAGGCGGCAACATCGGCGTCTCCGTCGGCGAGGATGGCGTGCTCCTCATCGATGACCAGTTCGCTCCGCTTACCGAGAAGATCGTGGCGGCGGTGCGCAAGATCACCGACAAGCCGATCCGCTTTCTCGTCAACACGCACTGGCACGGTGACCACACCGGAGGCAACGAGAACCTCGGCAAGGCCGGCGTGCTGATCGTCGCGCACGACAACGTGCGAACGCGCCTGATGACCGATCAGGCCACGCTGCTCAGTAGGACGCCGGCAAGCCCCAAGGTGGCGCTGCCCTTGATCACGTTTAACGACAGCGTGACCTACCACATCAACGGCGACACCATGACTGTGTACAAGGTCCCCAACTCCCATACCGACAGCGACGCGTTCATCCGCTTCAAGAACGCCAACGTGGTGCACACCGGCGACGTGTTCGCCGCCTACCGCTACCCCTACGTCGACACTATCAATGGCGGCTCCATGGCGGGCATCGTCAAGGCGCTGGACGACCTGATCCCAACGCTAGACGACAACACCAAGGTGATCCCTGGACACGGCGCGCTCTCCGGCAAAAAGGACGTGATCGCCTATCGCGATATGATCGCGACCGTGACCGCGCGCGTCGAGGCTCTGGTGAAGCAGGGCAAGACGCTCGAGGAGATCAAGGCGGCGAGGCCGACCGCGGACTTCGACGAGCGCTGGGGCAAGCTGAGGCGCGGCGATCTGTTCGTCGAGTTCGTCTACTACGGCTACGTACCGTACAGGAGGTAGCCCGTAGGGCATGAACGTTGAGCCTAACTCTCGGTGGAACGGGTCAATTTTCATTTTTTTGAATGCCTTTTGGCGTCTTGGCGGTTCAATTATTTGTACTTGTTTTTCCTTTGTGTCCTCTGTGTCCTCTGTATCTAAGCTTTTGAGATTTCAACCCACTGCTTATCTAGCCTCTTGTACGACACCGGGTACGGCGTCTTCAACTCCTGCGCATAGAGCGATACCCGCAGCTCCTCGATCCGCCACCGGAAATCCTCCAGCCGCGGATCGCTCTCCCCCGCCTTCCTTAGCTTGATCACCCGTTCCTCGTAGCGTTTCCAGATTACAGCGATGCTCGCGGCGTGTTTTGCGTCGCGCTCGGCATCCCGCAGGGCCTTGTCGAGCCGCACCTGCGCCGCCTTTAAGTAGCGCGGCAGGTCGTGCAAGCGCTCCCACGGCGTGCCGCTCATGAATTTCTTGTAGACGAGGCGGGCGAGCTGGCCGCGGATGTCGGCGGCGGGCTGCGGCAGGGTTTTCGCGGCGGTGGCCAGACGCTGCTGCGCGCGCTGGTACTCCTCCGCAATGGCGACAAACAACCGGCAGCCCGCCTCCCGCACCGCCGGCAGCCGCGCGCGGGCGCGCTGCTTCAGTTCCTCGAACGCCTTGGCATTGCGGGGCAGTTCGTCTTCACCGATGAAGGCACGATCGAGGATGGCGAGCAGCAGGTCGTCCTTCAACTCGTCCACCGGCGCGAGCGAGCGCAATGACAGCGCCGCCTGCGTGAAGCCGGGCAGGCTCTTGTCGAGCTGCCGCACCTGCTCCTTCAGCGCCAGCGTCAGCAGCCGCCGCACGCCGCCGCGCAATGACTCTGCAGCCGCGCCGCCGGTGTCGAACAACCGGATCGAGACGCTCTCACCCTCGTCCACCAGCGCGGGATAGCCGGTCAGCTTGCGCCCGCCGCGGGTGAAGGCAATGGTCGCGGGCAGCTCGCCGAAGTCCCAGGCGCGGATGCCACTCTTCTCGATGCCCGGCTCGGCAGCCGCGAAAGTGAGCTGCGCGGCTTGCCCCAGTTGCACCTTGAGCGCGGCCAGGTCGCGCCCGGTCGCCAGCTCGCGCCCGGCCTCGTCCACCACGCGGAAATTCATGCGCAGATGGGACGGCAGCTCCGCGCCGTCCCATATATCGGGCGACACCGGTTCGCCCGCCGCACGCTGCACATAGCGGGACAGCGCTTTTGGCAGCGCCTCCCGCCTCACGCCTCCCGCCTCACTTCTGTCGCATTCCGTCAGGAATGCCGTCACATGCTGCGCTGGAGGAACCAAGTGCCGGCGGAACTGCTTGGGCAGCGCCTTGAAGAGCTGCGCGACCTTCTCCCGGATCAATCCCGGCACCAGCCACTCGAACGGCCCCGCTTCGAGCTGGTTGAGCAGGTGCAGCGGCACGGTCGCCGTCACGCCGTCCATGGGATGCGCGGGCTCGAAGCGGTAGGCGAGCTTCAATTCCGCGCCTGCCGCCCGGACGAGCACCGGGAACTGCGCCTCCGTGATGTCCGACGCGGCATGCCGCATCAGGTACTCGCGCGACAGGTACAGCAGCCGGGGGTTCGCCCGCTCCGCCTCCTCCCGCCAGTGCTCGAAACCGGCGCCGTTGACGATCCCTTCGGGGACTACGCCGTCGTAGAAGAAATAAATCGCTTCCTCGTTCACCAGCACGTCGCGCCGGCGCGCCTTGTGCTCGAGCGCCTCGATCTCCTTTACCAGAAGGCGGTTGTGCTCGAAAAACGGCGCGCGCGTTGTGAACTCGCCCGCCACCAGCGCGCCGCGTATGAAGACTTCGCGCGCCTCTTTCGGGTTGATCGCGCCGTAGTGCACGCGCCGCCGCGGCACCAGCGTCAGCCCGTAGAGCGTGACGCGCTCGTACGCAGCAACCAGCGCGCGCTCCTTCTCCCAATGGGGATCGAAATAGTGCCGCTTGACGATGTCGCCGGCGGCCGCCTCCACCCACTCGGGCTCAATGCGCGCGGCGCAACGCGCGTAGAGCCGCGTCGTCTCGACCAGCTCGGCCGCGAGCACCCACCGCGGCTGCTTCTTGCGCAGCCCTGAGCCCGGGAAGATCGAGAACTTGATGCCGCGCGCGCCGAGGTACTCTCCGGCCTCCTCGCTCTTCACGCCGACGTTGCCGAGGAGACCCGCAATGAGCGCGCGGTGCACCTGCTCGTAGGTCGCCGCCTTCTCGTTGACGCGCATGTGCATCTCGCCGACCAGCGCAGACAACTGGCGGTGGACGTCGCGCCATTCGCGCAGGCGCCGCTGCGACAGGAACTGATCGCGCAGGTCCTGCGCCAGCTTGCGGTTGGACTTCCTCTCCCCGATCGCCTCCTCGAAGTACTCCCACAGCTTGAGCAGCGACATGAAATCCGATTGCTCGTCGTGGAAGCGCAAATGGGCGCGGTCGGCGGCTTCCGCGCGCTCGAACGGACGCTCGCGCGGGTCGTTCACCTCCAGCACCGCGGCGATGACCAGCATTTCGGCAAGGCAGTTTTCCCGCTCGGCGGCGAGGATCATGCGCGCGACGCGGGGGTCGATGGGAAAACGCGCGAGGCGGCGGCCGGTCGCCGTCAGCTCGTTCGCCTCGTCCACCGCGCCCAGCTCGGCCAGCAACTGGTAGCCGTCGGCGATCATGCGCGGCGCAGGCGCGTCGAGAAACGGGAAATGCTCGATTTCCGGCAGCCCCAGCGCTTTCATGCGCAGGATCACCGCCGCCAGCGATGAGCGCAGGATTTCCGGCTCGGAGTACTGCGGCCGCGCGTTGTAGTCCTCCTCCGAATAGAGGCGGATGCACACCCCGGCGGCGACGCGGCCACAGCGGCCGGCGCGCTGGTTGGCGGAAGCCTGCGACACCGGTTCCGTCAGCAGTTGCTCGACCTTGTTGCGGTAGCTGTAACGGTTGATGCGGACGAGCCCGGTGTCCACCACGTAGCGGATGCCGGGTACAGTGAGCGAGGTCTCGGCGACGTTAGTCGCGAGCACAATGCGGCGCGCGCCCCCAGGGTGAAATATCCGCTCCTGCTCCGCCAGCGACAGGCGCCCGTAGAGCGGCAGGACTTCTGCGCCCCGGTGCGCGCGGCCGCGCAACGCATCGGCCGTGTCACGGATCTCACGCTCGCCCGGCAGGAACACCAGGATGTCGCCGCCACCGGGCTGGCGCAGCAAGTCGTCGATGGCGTCGAGGATACCGTCCTCCATGTCCAGTTCCTCGATCCGAGTGTCCTTTCCCTCTTGGGAAAGCTCGAAACTCCCCTCTCCGCTTGGGAGAGGGGCGGGGGTGAGGGGGCCGCGCAACGGCCGGTAGCGCGTTTCCACCGGGTACAGCCGGCCCGACACTTCCACCACCGGAGCACCGCCGAAATGCCGCGAGAAGCGTTCCGCGTCGATCGTCGCCGAGGTCACGATGAGCTTGAGATCCGGGCGCTCGTTCCGCCCGCCCTGCAGCAGCTCCTTCACGTAACCGAGCAGGAAATCGATGTTAAGGCTGCGCTCGTGCGCCTCGTCGATGATGAGCGTGTCGTAGGCGCGCAACCAGCGGTCACCCTGCGTCTCCGCCAGCAGGATGCCGTCGGTCATCACCTTGATGTAGGTATCGGCCGAGACCTTGTCGGAGAAGCGCACCTTGTAGCCGACGGCGTGCCCGAGCGGGCTCGACAGCTCGGACGCGATCCGCATGGCGACGGTGCGGGCCGCAATGCGCCGCGGCTGGGTGTGGCCGATCATGCCGGCGACGCCGCGCCCGAGCTCGAGACAGATCTTCGGCAACTGCGTGGTCTTGCCCGAGCCGGTCTCGCCGCATACGATCACCACCGGATTTTCGGCGATGGCGCGCGCAATATCCTCGCGCCGCGCGACGATCGGCAGCTCGTCCGGGTAGGTCGGACGCGGCAGGTTGGCACGCCGCTTCTCGGGGTCAAACTTCAATCTGAATCCTTAAAAGCTAAGACACAAAGGACACGAAGGACACGAAGGAATACCAATCAATACAAATCAATGCTAAAGCGATGGCTGCTTTGCAAGAAGTTTGTTTTGAATTCCTGGTTTTCTTTTTTACTATTGTTCCCTTTGTGTCCTTCGTGTCCTTTGTGTCTAAGCTTCTAACAAGGAAAAGGCCGGTGGCGCCGGGTTTGAAGGCCAAGAGGCCGCGCATTTTAGCATCGGCGGCGCGCAGCGCCTCCCTTCCCTGCCGCTCTATTCACTATAATGCGAAGCGCTCCGGCAATCTGGCTCCTTCGTCGCGCTCAATAGTGGCAATGAACCTGCGGACCACACTCGTTTCGAACATCGTCAGGCTGACCCGCGCCACCGCGGTGATCCTGTCTGGCATGGTGACAACCGGCGTGATCGCCGAGCAGCTCCCGTTGTGGGAAGCCGGCGCCGGCGTCTCCGTCATCGACTTCCCGGATTATCGCGGCTCGGCCGAACGGCAGACCTGGGTGCTGCCCTTTCCGTACCTGGTCTACCGCGGCGAGTTCCTGAAAGCCGACGAGCGCAGGGTCCGCGGCCTGTTCTTCAAGACGGAACGCGTCGAGCTCGACACCAGTATCAACGGCACGGTTCCCGTGAAAAGCAGCGAGAATGAGGCGCGGCAGGGCATGCCCGACCTGGATCCCACGCTGGAGATCGGCCCTTCGCTCAACTTCTCCTTGCTGAGGTCCGCTGATCGCAAGACCACCCTGGAGCTGCGCCTGCCGGTGCGGGCAGTTTTCGCGTCCGACTTCTCGTACGTGGACTTCGCGGGCTGGGTATTTCAGCCGACGCTGAATGTGGACACCCGCGACGTCCCCGGCTTCCCGGGGTGGAAGCTCGGGCTCCTCGGCGGGCCGGTCTATTCCGACGGCCGCTACAACCGCTACTTCTACGCCGTCGACCCCGCCTTCGCTACCGCCAGCAGGCCGGCCTACAGCCCGGGCGGGGGCTATGGCGGCGCCCAGTTCATCGCCGCTCTCAGCAAGCGCTACCGGGAATTCTGGGTCGGCGGCTTCGCCAAATGGGATACGCTGAGCGGAGCAGTCTTCGCCGACAGCCCGCTGGTCACGGCCCGGCAGAACTGGTCGGGCGGAGTCGCCGTTGCCTGGATGATCGGCGAATCGAAAACCAGGGTCGAAACGAACACGGGACACTAGTCCTCATTCCGAGTGCCCAGGCGCAGATTCAATGAGCCGCGCGGAACGCCAGCACCGAGTTGCTGCCCCCGAATGCGAAAGAGTTGGACAGGGCCGCCCGCAGGCTGCCGCGCAGAGGCCCTCCGGTAATGTGGCGTACACCGGTGCAGTCGCGATCCACTTCGTCCAGATGCGCGGTCGGCGGCGCCTCCTGTGACGCCAGAGACATCACGGTGATGATCGCCTCGATCACTCCGGTTGCGCCGAGCATGTGCCCATGCATCGATTTCGTGGCGCTGACCGCGACGGCCTCGGAACGCGATCCGAAAACGCCGCGAATGGCCGCGATTTCGATCGGGTCGCCTTCGCGTGTCGCCGTGCCATGCGCGTTGATGTAATCGATCTCGTCGGGTGTCAGGCCGCCATCCTGAATGGCCATGCGCATCGCGCGCATCTGTCCCTCCACATTAGGCCGGACGAGGTGATCGTGATCGGAGGTGCTGCCATAGCCCGCGAATTCGGCATAAATCCTGGCTCCGCGCCCAACCGCGTGATCCCAGTCCTCGAGGATCATTGCCCCCGCCCCTTCGCCGAGCACCAGACCCTGGCGATCGGAACTGAACGGACGGCAGGCGCGCGCGGCGGATGTCTCGTCGCCTCCGGCAAGAACGCGCATCGCTTCCCATGCGCGCATGACGCCGTAGGACAGCGGAGCTTCGGAGCCGCCAACGACCATCAGCGTTGCCTCGCCCGAGCGTATCCTCGACAGAACTTCACCGATCGCGACGGCCGATGAGGCGCACGCGACCGTATACGTCGTGGAGGAAGCCCCCAGTCCAAGCTGAATCGATATGTGGGAGGCGGCCGCGTTGCTCATGCCGAGCACGACCGAAAGCGGCGATACGCGCTCGCGGCCGTTGCGCAACAACTCGATATAGCCGCTCTCGAACGTCAGCGTGCCGCCCAACGCCGTCCCCCAGGAGACGCCCCAGTCGTCGCGCGGCGCGTCCTTGGTCCGGGGAAGTCCGGCATCGCGCCACGCCGCAAAGGCGGCCGCGGTCCCGAGCTGGCTGTAGCGGTCCATGGTGTAGGAAAGAGACCGGCCAAGCTCCGCGTCGGCGTCGAAATTCGTGCAACGTACCGCCGGAACGGCGAGGGGCCTGGTCACGGCGTCCTCACGGGTAAACAGCCGAATCGCGGATTCGCCGCGCAGCATACGGCCGAAGAAGTCCGCAAGGTCCCCGCCAAAAGGATTGACCAGGCCCAGGCCGGTGACGGCGACGCGTCGCGCGCTTGCCATTCAGGCGTCTTTGCCGACTTTGAGTCCGTCTACGATCCGCAGCAGATCGCCGACGGTTTTGGGCGGCGGAATGTCGCGCGGCATCGTGACGCCGAACTTGTCCTCGAATTCGAACAGCAGCTCGATAAGCAGGAGCGAGTCTACCTTGAGATCCTCGAGCAAGGCATCGGGCGTCACCAGAGCGGGATCGATCTCTTGGGTCTTGTGCAGGAATGCACTAAGCACGGCCAGGTGGTCTTGGTTCGTCATCGCATGAGTAATGTTGAATTGGCAGTTTCAGTGGTCAGGCCCTGCACGTCGAGTTGTTGAGTCAACCGGCAGACGGAAACAGCAAAGTCCGCAGCAGTCAATTATAAGCTCTCCGACCTTCGACTAGGCGATTCTGATGGCGCTGGGCGCGGGCCTCGCTGCGCGGAAGAACGCTTGCCGCGCTCTCGCAGTTGGAATAGATTGCCCGGTGTGACCGCTGATCCCGCTCACGACCCGGCCGGATCGCGGTTGGATTGAATTTCCTAACTATTGTTCAGAGTTCGCCGTAAGAGTCTTACGGACAGGACGGACAGCCATGCTCTTGCAGGGAATTGCAGCCCCCACGATCCGCACCGGGCTGCGCACCGTTTACGGATACCTTGTCATTTATTCGGGGCTGCTGGTCTTCGGCTTGATGTGCCTGATCTGGTCCGCAGTGGCGTTGCTGCTATCTCCCCTGCTGTCGGAGGAGCGCGGGAGAGTGCTCGGGCGGTGGGTCACCAGCTACGGATTTCGCTGCTATCTCTGGCTCCTCGCGGCCACCGGGGCCTTTCGCTTCGATCTGCGTGCGCTGGACGCCTTGCGCGAAGCAGGACCGTTGATCATCGCACCCAACCATCCCAGTCTTCTGGATGCGGTGATGGTCGTCTCGCGCCTGCCCAATGCGGCCTGCGTGATGAAGTCCAACCTGATCAACAATCCGATTTACGGAGCCGCGGCGCGCCTGGCCGGCTACATTCGAAACGATGACTTTATCGGAGGGGTGACGCTGGCGGTGAAGGACCTCGGAACCGGCAGTCAGCTCCTGCTCTTCCCGGAAGGAACGCGCACGACGCGGGCGCCGATCAATCGTCTGAAGGGAGGAGCGGCTCTCGTCTCGAAGCGCTCCGGCGTTCCGATCCAGACGGTATTGATCGAAACCCCATCGCCTTTTCTGTCCAAAGGCTGGCCGCTTCATCGCATACCGCCGCTGCCGGTCTGTTACCGCGTCCGGCTGGGGACACGTATCCTGCCCAAGGACAATTTGCGGGAGATGATTGCGGAAATGGAAGCCTTTTTTGAATCCGAGCTCGACTGCCGAAATGGCTTGGACGCAACCGCCGGCGATACCTTGGCGCAGCTGCAGAACCGGCCTGACGAACTATGAAAAGCCAATGAAGGAGGCTTCCCGGACGCATATTGTCCTGATTCCGAGCTACAACCCCGGCGAGCGAGTCTACGAGACGGTTCAGGCTGCGCGGCGTGCCTGGAACCCGGTGTGGGTCGTGGTGGACGCGAGCACCGACGGCACGGCCGAAGGATTGTGCGCGATCGCCAGGGACGATCCGGGCCTGAGGGTGATCGTGTTGCCCAGGAATAGCGGCAAGGGTGCCGCCGTCCTGCACGGCATCGAGCTTGCCCAGGCCGCGGGTTTCACGCATGTTCTGACGATGGATTCGGACGGGCAGCACCCGGCCGCGCTGATTCGTGAGTTCATGGAGGCTTCCGCGGCCGAGCCCTCCTGCATGGTGCTGGGTGTTCCGGTGTTCGACGCAAGCGCGCCGCGCATGCGCGTGCACGGGCGCAAGCTCTCCAACTGGTGCGCGGACCTCGAGACGCTGGGCGCGGGCATCGGCGATGCGCTCTGCGGCTTCCGCGTCTACCCCATCGCGCCGCTGTGCGACATCATGAACCGGCAGACCTGGATGCGCCGCTACGATTTCGACGCGGAAGCCGCCGTTCGCCTGTGCTGGAGCGGCGTGCGCCCGATGAACCTGGCGGCGCCGGTGAGGTATTTCCGCCCTGAGGAAGGCGGCGTCTCACACTTCCGCTACCTGCGGGACAACGTGCTCCTCACCTGGATGCACACGCGGCTCATCCTGGAAGGGCTGGTGCGGCTACCGCTCATCCTCCGCCGCCGCCTGACGGGCCACTGAGGCCCGTCCAGGCAGTTGGCAGCCGTCAGCCGTCAGTTGGCAGCGCTGCAAACTGCCCACTGCAAACTCCTTGCTGCCCACTGCAAACTGCACACTGACAACTGGCAGCTGACGGCTGGCTGCTGACGGCTGGCTGCTGAGAGCTGGCAGCTGGCGGCTGGCGGCTGGCGGCTAGATCATCGCGCCGTTGACGGAAATGATCTGGCCGGAGATATAGGCGGCCGCGTCGGAAGCGAGAAACCCCACCAGCGCGGCCACCTCCTCCGGCGTGCCGGCCCGTTTCATCGGCACCAGCCGCTCGATCGCCTCCCGGGGAAACGCGTCCTCGCTCATACTGGTGGCGATGATGCCCGGCGCGACCGCGTTCACGGTGACGCCGCGGCTGGCGAGCTCGATCGCGAGCGACTTGGTGGCGCCGTGCAGGCCGGCCTTGGCCGCGGCGTAGTTGGCCTGGCCGCGGTTGCCGGTCAGCGCCGCGACCGAGGAGATGTTGATGACCCGGCCCCACCGCGTGGCCATCATCGGGGCGAGCAGCGGCCGCGTCACGTTAAAAAAGCCGTTCAGCGACACGTCGATCACGCGCGACCACTGCTCCGGCTTCATGGCCGGCATCACGGCATCGTCGTGGATGCCCGCGTTGTTGACCACGACCTGGGTGGGCCCTTCCGCCAGCAGCTGTTCCAGCGCCGCCCAGGTCCGCTCGCGGTCGGTCACGTCGAATGCCACGGCCCGCGCGCTGCCGCCGGCGGCGACGATCTCCGCGGCCAGCCGCTCCGCTTCCTGCAGCCGGCTGTTGGCGTGCACGGTGACGTGCAGGCCATCGGCGGCAAGCCGGCGGCAGATCGCCGCGCCGATGCCGCCGCTGCCGCCGGTGACGAGCGCACGCTTCATGCCGCGTCCAGCACTACCGCCGCGCGCCCGCTCAGCACTTCCATCTCCCCCACCCATACCTTGAACTCGTAGATCACGCGTCCCTCGTCTACCAGCACCCGCTCGGCTTCGACGACCAGGTCGCCGTCGAGGTCATCGAGCCGGTCTCTGCGGCACACTACGTCCCGCAGGCTCGCAAGATAGCCGGCGCGCGGCCTGCCGCGGGTGCCCCCGGCAAGGCCGCCGTGCGCAGCCATCGCCTGCGCAGCGTATTCGATACCGCACACCGCCGGCATCCGGCCGCCGGCGCGCAGCGGATTGCCGGTATCGAGATGACTGCGGCTCACGCACCGGATGCGGTCCTCGTCCCAGTGCACGACGCCGTCCAGCAGGCACATCGCTCCGGCATGGGGGATCAGGCCGGCGATCTCCGCCCGGGTCAGGCGCATGGCGCCACCGCTACGCTCAAGTGCGTCCCCGTAACGAATTCGAGGACCACGGTCTCGGGGGCGCCGCGCGCCAGCACGCTCAGCAGCGGCAGGCTGCGCGCCGCTGGAACACCGTTCCTGAGCGCTTCGAGCCCGGGAACCGCCACCAGGGTCGCGGCCGCTTTCCGGGCAACGAACGCAATGTCCAGTGCGGCAATGCTATGGTCCGTCGCGCGCGGCGCCAGCACCAGCGCGACGCTGAAAGCCGCAAGGATAGTTCGCACGGCGTGCAAAGGTGCGGGGTACGGATGATCGTAAGCGATCACCGCGACCGCTGCGCCGTCACCCGCTACCTGGCATGCGGCTTCCAGCAGGCCCGCGGCAAAGCTCGCGTCGAAACCGGCAAGGCTGGTGGACGGAGCTCGGCACTGGTTCGCGATGCTCCAGTACCCGGCTGCCGCGTTATGCACGGAATTATGAAAACGGGTCGGCGAGATCTGCCGTGCCGGGGTGGAAAGCGCTTCGAGTATGTGGTGCACGTTGTCGCAATCGCCGCTCGATGAAGCGAATACGGTCGCCGTGCTCGCGGCGTCCCGGGCGGCCGCGGCAAGGGCTTCGCACCCAGCCGCCAGAGCGAGCTTGACCGACATGCCGGTGCGGCGCCGTTCTGCGGCAGGCAGCAGTTCGCTCGCCGTTACGGCAGTGGGTCCGGATTGGTACGGCGCGTTGCCCGCAAGCAGCGCCCGGCTGGCATCCCACCCCCCCAGGCCCGGCCCGCACAGCCCCACCCCTTCGACGAAGACCCGCATTAGCTGGCTGACCCCAGCACGAGGCTGCAATTGCTGCCCCCGAAGCCGAACGAGTTGCTCAACACACGCCTCACGTTGGCCTCCCGGCTCGCGAGCAGGTAGCGGCTCTTCAGTGCGGGATCCACGGCACGGGTATTCGCGCTGCCGGGCATG
>CAZCGD010000322.1:0-2581 GCA_964498105.1 uncultured Streptomycetaceae bacterium | reverse complement strand
GTCGTGACTTCGTAGCGGCCGGTTGGGCCTCGATTCATCCTGGTTCTGCCTTGTTTGCAGGGCCTTTAATAAGCTTCGTCGCTATTAAAGAAAACGCCTAATATTTTAATAACTTTCACGACTATTTAAAGCCCCTTAAAGAATCGAAAGCCGCGCGCGCGGTCTATTCGGGCCAAGTAAATATTTTCGGTCCAACTCACTTGTTTTATAAAACAATAAGTTATACATTTACGGTCCAAATAGAATCATATCGGTCCGAATAGAACTGAGATCATGCCCAAGCGAGTCACGGCGCAAGAGCTGCAGCAGATTGAAGATGCGATCCTCCGGTATCCCGGTGGACTCTCAGCCGCCGAACTCCGCAGGCAACTCGACCCACCCGTTTCATCGAGCACTCTCAAACGACGGCTTGGCGAACTCGAAAAAGCGGGCCGCATTCGCCGGCACGGCGCTGGACGGGCAACCCGATATTTTCACGGCGCCGTGGCAACCGCGGCGCGCGCGGCGACGACCACACGTGGGGCGGGACAATTCGAGACGCCGGATGGCATCGTTGCGATCCCCCTCTCGCGTGATTCGCGCGACCAACTCGAGTATGTATCGCGCCCGCTCGCGGCACGCCGGCCCTGCGGCTATGAGCGAAGAGTGCTGGACGACTATGTTCCCAATCGAACGGAATACATTCCGGCCAGCATGAAGGTTCGCCTTCACCAGATGGGCAGCCCGATCGTCGCTGAGCGGGTTGCCGGCACTTTTGCGCGCGACATCCTCAATCGGTTTCTCATCGATTTATCCTGGGCCTCCAGCTTGCTGGAAGGTAATACGTACACGCGGCTCGATACCGAGCGCCTGATCCAGTTCGGGGAACAGGCCTCCGGCAAGGACGCCCGCGAGACTCAGATGATCCTGAACCACAAGGCCGCGATTGAGTGGTTGGTGGAAGGTGGAGAAGACGTCGGCATCAATCGTCACACGATCTTGAATCTGCATGCCCTGTTGTCGGAAAACCTGGTGGCGGATCCGGAGGCATCGGGCCGTCTGAGAGGGCGCCCGGTGGATATCGGTGCAAGTACCTACACGCCAAACGCCATTCCACAGGTCGTCGACGAGGCATTCACTGAGATACTCCGCAAGGCCGCAATCATCGGCGACCCTTTCGAACTGGCGTTTTTTCTGATGGTGCACCTGCCCTATCTCCAGCCGTTTGAGGATGTGAACAAGCGCGTGTTACGCCTGGCGGCGAACATCCCCCTGGTCAGGGGAAACCTCTGCCCGTTGTCCTTCGTCGACGTGCCCGAACGCGCCTATGTCGCTGCCTACCTGAGCGTCTATGAACTGACGCGCTTCGAGCTGCTCCTGGACGTTTTCGCCTGGGCCTACGAGCGGTCCTGCCAGCGCTATGTCGTGGTCCGGGACTCCGTCGCGGAACCCGATCTTTTCCGGCTGAAATACCGAAACGCGCTGATCGAAGTCATTGGCTCAGTTGTTCGGGCGCGCGCACGTGCGACCGACGCTGTGGTCCGCGAGTTGGCCATACAGCTGATTGATCCACGCGACTTGGAGCGGTTTGTGACGCTCGTCTTGCAGGAGCTTGGCCGCCTCAACGACGGCAATATCGCGCGCTATAAACTCCGCCTGTCGGAATTCCGGGCCTGGATGGACGCTACAAAGCAGCTTCCAGCTGGCGGCCGCGACTGATGGGAGTTACACGCATACGGGCCGCCGGCAGGCCGGTTGAGCCCTGGCAGCTCCGGATCGAGCTGCTCGACGTCAGTCCCCGCGTCTGGCGCCGCCTGCTCGTGCCCTCGAACATCAAGCTGCCGGCACTGCATCTCGTGTTTCAGGCCGCGCTCGGCTGGACCAACAGCCACCTGCATGAGTTCAACATCGGCAACGTGCGCTATGCCGAGCCCAACCCCGACTGGGAAGACGAACTGCAGCAGCGGGATGAGCGCCGCGTCGCACTGGATGCCGCGCTTGGCCGCGGGTCGCGTTGTTTCGATTACGTCTACGACTTCGGCGACCACTGGCATCACGTCGTGCTGGTTGAGGACTATTTTGTTCCGCCGCAGGCCGAGTTCAGGATCCGGTGCACTGCCGGCGAGAACGCCTGCCCGCCGGAGGATGTCGGCGGTGCGCCGGGCTACGCCGAATTTCTCGCGGCGATCGCGGATCCCCGGCATGAGGAGCATCAGGATTACATGGAGTGGAGCGGCGGTGGCTTCGATCCGGGGCGGTTTGACTTGGAGGCGATGAACCAGGCACTCGCACGCGTGAGAACCTGAGACCAACGATTCTGCGCGTTTCTCAACAAACGCCACGGGTTTGGGATTTGCCATGTAGTGGCATCGAGACTACCGTAGACGCGACATGCTGATTTCACGCGAACGCGAAAAGTTGATCAACACGATCGTGTTCTTCGCCCGCAACACGCGATTTTGCGGCAAAACCAAGCTGTTCAAATTGCTGTATCTGCTGGACTTCTACCACTTTCGCGCGACGGGCCGCTGTGTCACCGGACTCGAGTACCGCGCCTGGAAGCACGGGCCGGTGCCGTTCGGGCTGGAACAAGAATGGGATG
>CAZCGD010000321.1:0-6412 GCA_964498105.1 uncultured Streptomycetaceae bacterium | reverse complement strand
AAGTAGTCAAATCACGACTGTGTTACTTCAGAAGAAGAAATACATGTCAGGAACCTTTAACAGTTTGGTGAAGTTCGGCTCAAGGTGCGGCAGGGGCGAAAGCTCAAGCCGTTACCCGTATCAGCTCACCTGACTTTATTCGGCCGAGCGCTTCCAGAACCGCCGGCGCCAGCGGACGCAATTCCTTCAGGCGGTTGGAGTGCGCGACGATGACCACTACCGCGATACCCGACGCGCGGATGTTTTGCTGAAACTCCATGTTCTGATCGACGGTGACAAAGACGTTGAAGCCGCCGGCAAGCATCAGCGTGAGAAGCTCGCTATTGCGCTTCGAGCCCCAACTCATTTCGACAACCGTGCTGACGTCATGCCCCGGGAATTCCCGCTTCAGCGGGCGGGGCACGCACTCGTCAAGCAGTACCCGCATGCGCCTCGGTCATCTCGCGGCCGAGTTCGAGCGCCGCGATTGCCTGCTCGCGTCTGACTCCCGGGAAATCATTGAGAAACTCGTCGAGGGAATCCCCGGCTTCAAGGTAATCGTAAAGCGTCTTGACCGGCACCCTCGTGCCGATGAACACGGGGGTGCCGCCGAGAATGCCGGGATCACTGTGAATAACGGTTTGACGAGGGCTTGCCATGCCATGCTCCGAATCAAACTGTACTGCACGCGTAACGGAGGCGCAACCGTGGTATTCGATATTTATCGGGTCAGTGCGACTTTTCCCTTTGATTCATGGCGCCTTGGCGTCTTGGCGGTTCAATTTGTGTTTCGATCTTCCTCCGCGTCCTCTGCGTCCTCGGCGGTGAGAGGTTGGGGTTACTTGTCGCCCACGAGCGCGTAACGATGCGAATCTGATATTCTCCGCGAAACCACAGAGTCATCAGGAGTACTTCCCATGAATGCACCGAGCAAGGTACGCGACGGCGCGGGCGTCATCGTCGATTACCTGATCCGGGAGAAAGTGCCGTACGTCTTCGGGCTGTGCGGCCACGGCAATATCGGATTCATCGACGCGCTGCATGCGCGCGCCGGTGAGATCAAGACGGTGTCCGTGCATCACGAAAGCGTCGCGGGTTTCATGGCGGATGTTTATTACCGCGTGTCGGGCCAGCCGACGGCGACGTTTACCTCCTGCGGGCCCGGCTCGGCGAATCTGCCTATCAGTCTCGCCAACGCCTTCTTCGACTCCGTGCCTTTCTACGCCGTGACGGGCAACATCCCGACCAGCCAGTTCAACCGCGGTGCGTTCCAGGAAACCTACCGGCACTACCAGGCGGATTTTCCGTCGACGGTGCGCGCGTACTGCAAGCGCGTGTTCCAGGCCACGACCGCCGCGCAACTGCCGATCTTCGTGCGCCAGGCCTGGAAGACCATGGTGACGGGGCGGCCCGGTCCGGTAGTGCTCGACGTGCCGTTCGACATGTTCAACGAGCCGATTCACGAGGAAACACCGCGTCCGGAGGACTGGAACGCCAATATTTCCTGCCGCTGCGGCGCCGACCCGGAAGGCGTCGTCAAGGCGGCCGACATGCTGATGAAGGCGCAGCGCCCGGTCATTCTCGTCGGTCAGGGCATCCGCTACGGCGGCGCGACGAAGGAGCTGCTGGCGCTGGCGGAGAAACTTCGCATCCCGGTCGCGATGTCCGCGAGCGGCATTGGCGCTATCGACTCTTCGCATCCGCTGGCGCTCGGCCTGGTGGCGCGCAACGGTCCGTACCAGGCCAATCACGCCGCGCGGCAGGCCGACGTGCTGCTCGCGCTCGGCGTGCGCTTCGACGACCGCACGTCGAGTTCCTGGATACCGGGTTACTCGTTCACCATTCCGCCCACGAAACTGATCCACGTCGACATCGACCCGGACGAGATTGCGCGGAACTACCCTGTCGCGCTGGGCCTGATGGCGGACGTGCGCACCTTCTTGCGGCAGCTGCTCGCCGAGATCGACGCGCGCATAGGCCGCGGGCAGATGCCCGCGGAACGCGGCGCGTGGCTCGACGCGATCGCGGGCTACCGCAAGGAGTGGGAAGCGTTCATCGCGCCCGGGTTCAAGGCGGACACCACGCCGATCGCTCCGCAGCGCGCGGTGCAGGAAATCGACCGCGTCCTGCCGGAGGACACCATACTCGTCAGCGACATCGGCGTGCACCACAACTGGCTCATCCAGTTTTGCAAGCCGAAGCGCCCGGATTCGCTGATCGGCTCGATGGGCTTTGGCCCGATGGGCTTTGGCGTTGCCGGTGCGCTGGGCGCGAAGCTCGCCGCGCCCAACCGGCCGTGCGTTGCGGTGGTCGGCGACGGCGCGTTCCTGATGCATGCCAGCGTGCTGGCGACCGCTTACGAGTACCAGATACCGGTCGTTTACGTGATATGGAACAACTACGCTTACGGTTCGATCCGCGGCCTGCAGCGCGGCTATCTCGGCGGGCGCGAGCTGGCCACCGATTTCAAACATCCCGGCACCAACCAGCCGTACAACCCGGATTTCGCCGCCATGGCGCGCGCGGCCGGCGTC
Source organism: uncultured Streptomycetaceae bacterium (assembly GCA_964498105.1). GTDB lineage: Bacteria > Pseudomonadota > Gammaproteobacteria > Burkholderiales > SG8-41 > SG8-41. The sequence goes on along the minus strand of CAZCGD010000321.1, from coordinate 3,899 downwards.
GCGGGGGTGAGCGTGGATCGCGCGTCAGATCTTGCCGATGCGGTCCGTAAAGGCATTGTCAGCGGCAAACCGTGCGTGATCGACGCCAATATCGACGGCGACCTGAATCCCAGCGGGGCGGGCATTTGGGAGCTGCCGGGCATGGGCCGCAGCAAACCGGGGATCGGCAAGCAGTACGTTCCTGAATAATCCGGGAGAACGCCAGCATGAGATTCGCAAGTCAGGGGGTATTGCCAGCACTAGTACTGTTCAGCGCAGTTTGCGCCGCGCAGCCGCAGCAGTTTCCCACCAAGCCGATCCGCATGATCGTCGGTTTCACTGCCGGCAGCGAGATCGACGTCGTCGCCCGTCTGTTGAATCAGGAGATATCGGACAACTGGGGCCAAAGGGTGGTCGTGGATAATCGTTCGGGGGCGGGCGGCACCGTGGCGGGCGCTATTGCCGCAGGCGCGGCGCCCGACGGGTACACGCTGTTTTTCAACTCGGTCTCGCACACGGCGAGCCAGGCGCTCTACTCGAAGCTGCCGTACGACACGTTGCGCGATTTCGCGGGCGTTTCGCAGGCCACGAGCGCGCCCAACGTGCTGGTGGTGGCGCCCACGCAGGGCATCAAGTCGGTGAAGGAGCTGCTGGCGCTCGCGCGGCAGAAGTCAGGGCAAATCAACTTCGGGTCCGCCGGCGTCGGCAGCGGCACGCACATTACCGGCGAGATGTTTCGGCTGGCTGCGCAGCTCAACGTCTCGCACGTCCCCTACAAGGGCGTGCCCGAGTTGCTCGCCGACACCGTGACTGGCCGTATCCACTATTCCTTTTCACCGATCGGAAACACGCTGCCTTTCGTGAAAGACCGGCGGCTCGTAGCGCTGGCGGTGACGACAACCGTGCGCTCCCCGTCGCTGCCGGAGGTACCCACCGTCGCGGAATCCGCCATTCCGGGATTTGAGTGGGATCAATGGTACGGGCTGTTCGCGCCGGCGAAGACGCCGCGCGCCATCGTCAACCAGTTGTCGAAGGAAATGGCGCGCGTGCTTGCGCTCTCCGATATTCGGGAGCGGCTTGCGTTCCGGGGCTCGGTGCCCAAGCCTTCCACGCCCGAGCAGTTCGACAAATTCGTCCGGTCTGAAGTCGAAAAGGTGACCAAGGCGATCAAGGCCGGTGGCATCAAGATCGAGTAAGCCCGGATCGGGATAGAATGCCGCCCGAGGAGAGCCATATGCCGGAGAGGAAAAAACACCCCGAGGATCTTCGCAGCCACCGCTGGTTCGGCGGCGGCGACCTGAGCTCACAGGGACATCGCTCGCGCGCGCTGCAGATGGGCTACGGGCGCAACGATTTCACCGGCAAGCCGGTGATCGGCATCATCAACACCTGGAGCGACCTCCTGCCGTGCCACGCGCACTTCCGGACGCGCGCCGAGGAAATCAAGCGCGGCGTGTGGCAGGCGGGCGGATTTCCCGTCGAGCTGCCGGTGATGGCGGTGAGCGAGACGTTCCAGAAGCCGAGCAGCATGATGTACCGCAACTTCCTCGCCATGGAAACCGAGGAAATGCTGCGCTCCCATCCCATAGATGGCGCGGTACTGATGGGCGGCTGCGACAAGACGACGCCCGGTCTCATCATGGGCGCGACCTCGATGGGGCTGCCCTTTATCTATATGCCGGCAGGCCCGATGCTGCGCGGCAACTGGAAGGGTGAGCAGTTGGGCTCCGGCACCGACCGCTGGAAATACTGGGCCGAGTTGCGCGCCGGCCGCATCACCGAGGACGACTGGCGCGAGGTCGAGGAAGGCATCGCGCGCTCGTACGGGCACTGCATGGTGATGGGCACCGCCTCGACCATGACTTCGGCGGCGGAGACCCTCGGCCTCACGCTACCGGGCGCCGCCTCGATTCCTGCCGCCGACTCGGGCCATCCGCGGATGGCAACCGCGAGTGGCCGCCGCATCGTGGAGATGGTGTGGGAAGACTTGCGTCCCGCCGCGATGCTGACGCCCAAGGCCTTCGACAACGCCATCACGGTGGTCCACGCGCTATCGGGATCGACCAACGCGCTGATCCACCTGATCGCGATGGCGGGCCGCGCCGGCGTCGAGTTGAAGCTCGACCGCTTCGATGAGCTCGCGCAGCACGTGCCGGTGCTCGCCAATCTGCGGCCCGCCGGCAAGTACCTTATGGAGGATTTCTACTATGCGGGGGGCTTGCGCGCGCTATTGAAGGAGATCGCGCCGCTGCTCAACACGAGCTGTCCCACGGTAAACGGCAAGACGCTCGGCGAGAACATTGAGGCGGCGACGATCAACAACACCGACGTCATCCGCACGCGGGAGAAGGCGCTGTCGCAGAGCGGCGGGCTGACGGTGCTGCGCGGCAACCTCGCGCCCGACGGCGCGGTGATCAAGCCGCTCGCCGCTGAAGCCCGTCTGCACAAGCACACCGGGCCCGCGGTGGTGTTCAAGGATTACGTGGACCTGAGGGCGCGGATCGATTCCGACGATCTCAAGGTGGACGAGAATTCGGTGCTGGTGATGCAGAATTCCGGCCCGCTCGGCGCGCCGGGCATGCCGGAATGGGGCCAACTGCCGATCCCGAAAAAACTGCTGAAGAAGGGCGTGCGAGACATGGTGCGCATCTCGGATGCACGCATGAGCGGCACGTCCTACGGCACTTGCGTGCTGCACGTGTCGCCGGAAGCTTTCGTCGGCGGACCGCTCGCTCTGGTGCGTGACGGCGACCTCATCGAGCTCGACGTGGCGGCGCGCAAGCTCGAGCTCAAGGTAAGCGTAGAGGAGCTGGCGAAGCGCAAAGCGGCGTGGAAACCGCGCCCGCCGCATTACACACGCGGCTACGGCAAGATTTTTTCAGAGCACGTCACCCAGGCGAACCGGGGCTGCGACTTCGATTTCCTGCATCATGGCGCGCCGACGCCCGATCCCGACACCCATCACTAATATCGAACCGCGGAGGCGCGGAGGCGCGGAGTCCGCGTACAGCAGATCGACTCAATCGTTCTGGCTTCCTCCGCGTCTCTGCGTCTCTGCGGTATAAGGGGGTTGAATCATGGAACTGCCAATAAACAACTTCAAGCGCGCGCTGAAGGACAGGAAACCGCAGATCGGCATGTGGTCAAGCCTGTCGAGCCACATCGTTGCCGAGATACTGGCGCACGCCGGCTTTGACTGGGTGCTGCTCGACACCGAGCACTCGCCGAACGAGCTGCCGATGGTGCAGTCGCAGCTGCAGGCGATGACGGGCGGTACCGCCACGCCGGTCGTGCGCCCTGCGTGGAACGACATGGTGCTGGTCAAGCGCTTCCTTGATATCGGCGCGCAATCGCTGCTGCTGCCGTACGTGCAAACGGCCGAGGAAGCGCAGAACGCGGTGCGTTACACGCGCTACCCGCAGCAGGGTCTGCGCGGCGTGGCCGGTTCGACGCGCGCGGCGGGCTACGGCCGCACCAAGGACTACCTCAAGCGTGCGCACGAGGAGATTTGCCTGCTGGTGCAGGTCGAGACCCGCAAGGCGATGGCGAATCTCGAGGCAATCGCCGAGACCGAGGGCGTGGACGGTGTCTTTATCGGGCCCAACGATCTCTCCGCCGACCTGGGCTATCTCGGCAACTGGCAGCATCCGGAAGTGTGGAAGGTCATGGAAGACGCCGCCAAGCGCATTCGCAAGGCCGGCAAGGCGCCGGGCATCCTCGTCGGCGAGGCCGACGGCCAGCGCTGCCTTGACATGGGTTACCTGTTCGTCGCGGTAGGAGCCGATACCGGCATGCTGGTACGCGGGGGCGACGCGCTCGCAGCCAGGTTCAAGAAGGCGTGACGTTCGATGCAAGACGGGCGGAAACCGGAGTGCCGGCAATGCCCGGACGCGCTCGCGCCACCGTGGCGACGACGAGCA
>CAZCGD010000320.1:0-6285 GCA_964498105.1 uncultured Streptomycetaceae bacterium | reverse complement strand
CAGGCGAAGTCGGTCAAGGAAGCGGCCGCATTGCTCGCCAGGAATCCGGAGGCGAAGCTGATCTCCGGGGGCATGACGCTGATCCCGACTCTCAAGCAGCGGCTGGCAAAGCCGACGCACCTGGTGGACATCGCGCAGCTCGCCGAGCTCAGCGGCATCGCGGTGAAGGGCGGCAAGCTCGTGATCGGCGCGGGGGCGAAGCATCATGAAGTAGCGACCTCCGCTGTCGTGAAAAAGGCGATCCCCGCCGTCGCCTGGCTGGCGGGCCTGATCGGCGACCCGCAGGTGCGCAACTGCGGCACGATCGGCGGCTCGGTGGCGAACAACGACCCCGCCGCGGATTATCCCGCCGCGGTGCTGGGCCTCGGAGCGACCGTGGTCACGACGAAGCGCGCTATCGCGGCAGACCAATTTTTCCAGGGCCTGTTTGCCACCGCGCTGGAAGACGGCGAGATCGTCATCCGCATCGAGTTCCCGCTGCCGAAGCGCGCTGCCTACTCGAAGTTCCACCACCCGGCGTCGGGCTACGCGATGGCCGGCGTGTTTATCGCGCAGACCGCGGACGGCGTGCGGGTCGCGGTGACCGGCGCTGGCCCGGGCGTATTCCGCTGGAAAGCGGCGGAGGCCGCGCTCGCGAAGGGCCTGAAGCCCGCCGCGATCGAGGGCGTCAAGCTCGATTCCCGCGAATTCAACAACGACATCCACGCGGACCGCGATTACCGCGCCAACCTGGTGCGGGTGATGGCGAAGCGCGCGCTGGTGAAACTTGCCGGCAAGAAGTAGCCGAAGAAAAACCAATTGGGCCGCCAAGACGCCAAGACGCCAAAGAAAGCAATCGAAACAATCAGCGCGATAGTGTCTTCAGATTTCGACCCACGACCCACGATCCACGAATTACTTTCGGGAAAAGAACATGGCTAAAGTCACTATCAAGGTTAATGGCAAGAACCACACCAAGACGGTCGAGGACCGCACGCTGCTCGCCAACTTCCTGCGCGACGAGTTGGGACTGACCGGCACGCATATCGGCTGTGACACCAGCCAGTGCGGCTGCTGCACCGTTCACGTCAACGGCAGGGCGCTGAAGTCGTGCACCCTGCTCGCGGCGCAGGCGAACGGCGCGACCGTGGTCACGATCGAGGGCATGGCGAAGAAGGGCAAGCTCCACCCCATCCAGCAGGCGTTCTCGGAGTGCCACGGCCTGCAGTGCGGTTTCTGCACGCCGGGCATGATCATGGCGACGGCGGGGCTCTTGAAGGACAAGCCCAACCCGACCGAGGACGAGATCATCCACGGCCTGGAGGGAAACCTCTGCCGCTGCACCGGCTACATCAACATCGTCAAGGCGGTGAAGATGAGCGCGAAGCTCATGCGCGGCAAAGCGCGCTGACGATTCTCGAAAGAATCCGTTCGCAACGCTGCCGGTCGAGCTCGCCGGCAACACCCGGCCGGGCGCACCATCCGAGCAGTTGCTCGCCTGGGCTGTCCGCCGCGGCCGTGGCGCCCTTGAACCGATCCTTCAAATGCATCACCTGTAGCGCAAGCCGCTGCGCCTGAGCCTCGGCAGGGCTGTCCAGACCCAGCGACAATTCGAGTGCGAGCAGAACCTGGCGGCGCGGATCTGCTTCTTTTGCCATGCGTTTGACGTATTCGCTCGCGGCGGCCGCATCGCCCAGGGCGCGCAGCGCGGCATCGCGCCGGGCCAGAATCTTCTGTTCCCACGCCGCCGGCAGAGCTGGCAAGGCAGCCCACTGTTCCTGCGTCGCCGCCTGTTTATCAGCAGGTTCGGCCGCAGCCTGGGTTACACCCGTGCCAGCCTGTACCAGGCCGTCGAGCTCATCGCACAGGCGCTCCTTCGCCGCCAGCGTCCCCCAGACCGCTGCCTCGCGCGAGCGGACGCGCGCCGACACCATCGCGTCGACCGCGGTCTTCGCCTTGCCGAAGCGCGCTTCGAGATCGCGCAATCCGGGACCGGCTCCACGCGGCTGCTGGTTCCACTTTTCCTGCAACTCGCGCTGCAGCCGGCGCAGGGCCTGATCGTCCTGGTCCGTTGCCTGCGCCAACTGCTCGAACTGCAGGCAGAGATCCTCCAGAGCGCGACGAAATTCGTGTTTGTGGGCATCCTCTTCCTTGCGCCTGGCATCGCGCGCATTGAACACCGCATCGCAGGTTGAGCGGAACTGCTCCCACAGGACGCGCTCGTCGCGCGGCGCAATCGCCATCGCTTTTGCCTGCTCCTGCCATCGCGCTTGAATCGCCTTGAGTTGCGAAGGGGTGTCGCGCTCCATCGCCCTGGATGCGAGCGCCCCGGCCTCCTCGATCAGCTTCCTGCGGCCCTCCTTCGCCAGTTCGCGCGCCGCCGACAAGGCGTCGCGCAGCGGGGCGAGCGTGGTCCTCAACCGCGCGTCGAATTTTTTCCAGTCGCCCGGCTCGAGGCTGCCGAGCTTGCCATCGCGCCACTCCCTGTCGGTGTCGCGCAGCCAGCGTTCGATCGCGCGCCAGTCGCGGGGCTCGCCCAGCAGCGCCGGCGCCTGCGCTGCAGCCGCATCGAGGAACGCGGCGCGCTGCTTGCGCGCCTGCTTTCTGTGCGCCGCCTGCTCCGCAAAATGCCTGGCCGCCGGCGCGTAGGCCATTTCGCACGCCGCATCGAAGCGTTGCCACAGAGACCTGGGGATCCCCGCGTGCTGCTGGTCGAGCGCCTTCCATTCGTCGCGCAGTTTCCGGACTTCAGCGGCAAGCTGCGAAGGATCCCTGGTTGCCAGCGGCAACGCCTCGGCGCGCTCGCACAACTGCTGGCGAGCGCTCTGCTGGCCGAACGATTCCCAGCGCTCGAGCTCCGCGAGTTGCTGCGTCAGGCTGGCGAGCCGTTGCGCGGCGGCTTGCGGCGGCTCTCCGGCGCCGGCCACGAGCGCCTTGATCTCTCCGGCGGTCGCTTGCGCGGGGTGGAATTGCCCCGCCACCAGCGCCTGCTCGGCCACATCCAGCAGGCCCTGGAGGCGTTGCCAGCGCGCGGCTACTTCCAGCTTGGCGGTCCTGGTCCGCTCGATCCTGCGATGTTCGACCGTCAACATCGCGGCTTCGAAGCGCCGCGTCAGGGCCGGCGTGCGGATCGCCCGATTCAATGCCTGCCAGCGCTGCAGCAGCGCCGCATTGTCGACCGAGGCGCCGACGGCAAGCTGCTCCGCTTCGACCACCAGCGCTTCCTCGCCGGCGATCGCCTGGCACTCCTGCTCCCGCTTGGCAATGCGCTGCTCCGCGAGATCGAGCTTTGCCAGCCCCGCCTCGTCGCCGTGCCGCACCGCTTCGTCGCGCAGCGCAGCAAGCTCGGCGCGCAGGCGCGCGAACGCATCCGCCCCGGAGGGCGTCCCGGAATCCAGCGCGGGCCCGAGCGCGCCGGTCCAGTCGCGCAGCCGGCGCTCGAAATGCACCCGCGCCTGCCGCGCCTCCTGCTCGCGATCGAAGCGCGCCTGGATCGTCTGGCGGATGGCATTGAATCGCTCCAGCCGCGCGCTGTCGCCGCTCATGTCCAGCGCCTGCCAGCGGCGATCGAGTTCGACCACCGCCGTGAGTATCGGTCCGGGATCGACCGCCAGCGTGTCGAGCCGCGCGATGGTGGCGTCCGCCTCCGCCCGCTGGCGCACGCGCTCGTTGATCGCATCGATTCGCTGCCGGGCAATCCTGGCCACGCCGCGATCCTTGTTTTTCGCGCCAGCGGCGAGCGTCTTCAGTCCCCCCGCCGTCAGCACGCGCTCGGCGGCCGCGCTACGGGTATCCGCGCGTTCGGCGCCGAGCGCGAGCGCCACCAATGCGGCTTCATCGCGGATGCCGGCAATTGCGGCGCGGCAGCGCTCCGGGTCCTGGGTGCGGCGCGCCACTTCCGCGCGGATACCATCGGTGCAGTTGTCGGCTCCCAGCACCGCCTGCGCGCGGGCGCCATCGTGCGTCAGCGCAAGCGCGTCGCCCAACGCGCCTGCGATCGCGGCCCGCACGGCCGGGTTTGCCTCGGCCTCCCAGGCTGCGGCAAGCACGGCGACATCAGCACAGCGCTCCGCTGCTGCGGCGCGAACCTCCGGCGCGGGATCGGTGGCCAGCATCTGCGCCAAGTCCGGAGAATCGGGCGGAAGCTGCGCCACGCCAACTAAGCGTTGCGCGGGGTCGGTGTGCTTATGCGCAGCGGTGCGGGAAATGAAATTGATTGCCACGGTATGGGTGGACGTATGTAGGGCGCAATAGTGCGCCGACAGCGCGGATCCTGCATGATGATACCGATTTATGCCGAGTCAGACATAGCGTGGTTCGCCCCGGGAATGTAGTATAGATTCTTCGGTTCCAGGGTTGTAAGGACCTCGAAGTGCGCGGCAGGATCCGCGAGGCCGCGGTGAAGGACGGCGTGTTGCCGCCGCAGAGGAGGACGATGAAAAAATTGACGATCGCCACCGCCTTGGTGCTTGCCGGCGCCGGCATCGCTGCGACCCCCGCGCTTGCGCAGGGCAAGACGGCGGATTACCCGCAGCGGCCGATCCGTATCCTGGTCGGCTTTCCGCCCGGCGGCGCCACTGACATCCTCGCGCGGATATTGGGCGCGCATCTTGCGCCGTCGTGGGGTCAACAGGTCGTGGTTGATAACCGCGGCGGCGCCACTGGCACCCTCGCCGCCGGCATTGCGGCGAAGGCAGCGCCGGACGGCTATACCCTGATGATGGTGCCCAGCGGGCCGTTCACCATCAGCGTCAGCACCTACGAGAAACTGCCCTACGACGCGGTGAAGGATTTCGCGGCGATTTCATTGCTTGCCTGGGTGACCAACGCGCTCGTCGTAGGCCAGGCCTCTCCCGCGCAAACGCTGCAGGATCTGATCCGTCTGGCAAAGGAGAAGCCGGGCCAGCTCACCAATGGCTCGTCAGGCAGCGGCTCGCTGCACCACCTTGCGGGGGAGGTGTTCAAGCGCATCACTGGCACCAACACGGTCCATGTGCCCTTCAAGGGCGGCGGCCCGATGCTGGTGGCGGTCGCCGGCAACGAGGTGACTTTCGCGTTCGCATCGGTGCCCTCGGCGATGCCGCTCATACACGCCAAGCGCATCCGGCCGCTCGTCGTGACCAGCCTGAAACGCTCGGCCGCGCTGCCCGACGTGCCGACGATAGCGGACGCCGGCGTGCCGTTGCCGGCGGGGCTGGAGATGAGAGAGTGGTATGGCATGCTCGCGCCGGCCCGGACGCCACCGGCCATCGTGGACAAGCTCAATGCCGAAATGGTGAAGATCTTCAGACGACCCGATGTGCAAAAGCGGCTCAGCGAGATGGGCGCCGAGTTCGCGGGGAGCTCCCCCAAGGAACTGGCGGCGCAGATCGCCTCCGACGTCAAGACCTGGGCCGCGATAGTGAATGAGGCCGGCGTGCGCGCCGACTAGAAGCTATCTCAAAAACCGTTTTAGCCACGGAAACACACGGAAATTCTTGAATGACTTCAGGGACTTTAGGGGGGTCGGCTTCTTGTCCGTGTAATTCCGTGTAATTCCGTGTAATTCCGTGGCTATTCTTGAGACCGGCGCTACTCCGCCAGCTCGAAAATCGCGTCGATCACCACCGGCACGTTGCCGCGCAGCGCGGCGACACCCAGCGCGGAGCGGGCATGCCTGCCAGCGTCGCCGAGGGCCTGCACCATCAGGTCGGAGCAGCCGTCGAGGACCTTGGGCTGCTCGAAGAAGCCGGGGGCCGAGCTGACGTAGCCGCAGATCCGCACGCAGCGCTTCACGCGCGACCAGTCGCCGCCGGCGGCGGCCTTCACCTGCGCCAGGATATTGAGCCCGCATAGCCGGGCTGCCGCCTGCGCGGTCTCCAGCGTCACCTCCGCGCCTACCCGTCCCGTCGCCACGTACTTGCCATCACGCACCGGCGCCTGCCCCGAGATGTGCGCGAGACCCCTTGCGATGGCGTAGGGCACGTAGTTCGCGGCCGGTGACGGCGCATCCGGCAGCGTCAGGCCGAGCCTGGCGAGGCGGGCTTCAACATCTGCGGGCATATCCCTCCCAATAGACGGGGTTAACAAGATCGAAAAAGTTCAAAAACTTAGCCACGGAAGCACACGGAAGCACACGGACTTAGATCGAAAAACAGAACGAACTCCTAGATTAAAGGCCTGGTGTCGGGTTTGATCTTGTCAATCCTGTTAATCCTGTCCATTTTCTTTTTGGGTCCCGCGGCTGCTTCGCCCCGCAGCGCGGGCAGAATATTTCCTTCTTGCCGAGCGGCTGGCCACATTCATGGCATCGGCGAAGGAGGGTGA
>CAZCGD010000319.1:0-2270 GCA_964498105.1 uncultured Streptomycetaceae bacterium | reverse complement strand
CATCAACCTTTCGTTTGCGACCATCATCTCCGCCCAGGTCCATATCAATGGCGGGCGCTTGCGCGCACTGGCGGTGACGCCCGCGAAACGCGCGCCCGCCTTGCCCGACACGCCGACGCTCACCGAGGCTGGCGTGCCCGTCGTAGTAGTGAACTGGTACGGGCTCATCGCGCCGAAGGGTACTCCGAAGAACATCACGGACCGGGTTGCCGCCGAAACGATCAAGGCCACGCGCGCGCCCGAAATGATGAAGCGCCTCGTCGTCGACGGCTCGGAGGCCGTGGGCAGCACCCCCGCAGAATTCGCCACACATATTCGTGCCGAGCACGCCCAGTGGAGCCGCGTGATCAAGCAGGCGGGCATACGCGGTCAGCAATAAGTAAATTGGTATCAGATTGAAAATGGGACGCCTGCCTTTTTCCAGGCACGTTCTATTAAAATTGACATGCGGATTGGGAACAGGGGCGCACAATTTTATCGAGGGCAGGAGAGGGGGTCATCGTGATTACTGAAACCGGATTTCGCGGGATTCTGGCCTCGTCAGTCGCGGCGGGCATGGTCGGCATCATTGTTTCGGTGCTGTCGGAAGCATCGCTGCCGTTTGAGCTTCAAAGCTACATGTCTCGTCCATCTGATGGGGCTTTTTCCGGACAAGATATGTTGGGCTTTGTCATCTGGGTACCAGCGATGGTCATTTCGCTGATCGCCGCCATCGGGATGTTTTTCTTCTGGCATCCCGCAAGAGTTCTCGCGCTCATCGGGACATTGCTGGCGCTGGCGGCGCTACCGTTCTCCGAACCCTTTGTGGCAACGGGACTTGCCACTCTGTTCAACGAAGTATCATCAATTCTGTGGGGGATGGTTCTGGCACTTGCCTACTGGTCGCCACTTGCGCAGCGCTTTGCCCGGAGTGGCTAAGAAAACGTGACCTGTCATGCCACTGCCATTTGCGCTTGACTGCATTCGGCGGCGGTAACATGCTGGGCCGGTCTGTTCAGATGCACTTGCGGGAGGGGCGCATGACGAGGACATTGCCGGTGGCCGCGCTTGCGATCGCACTGCTGGCCTCGACCGGCACCGGCGCGCAATCCTATCCCAGCCGCCCGCTGCGCATCATCGTGCCATCCGCCCCCGGAGGCCTGCCTGACATCCAGGCGCGCCTGATGGCGAACGAGCTCGGCAAGCAGCTTGGACAAACGATCATCGTGGACAACCGGCCCGGGGCGAGCTTCATCATCGGCTTCGAGTTGATGGCGAAGGCGACGCCTGACGGCTACTCGGTGGGCTACGCGAGCTTTCCCATCGCGACCAATCCCAGCATGTTCGTGAAGCTGCCTTACGACTTCGAACGGGACTTCCGGCCGGTGATGCACCAGGTCTCGGCCCTGAATATCCTCACGGTGTCGCCGTCGCTTCCGATCGGATCGGTGCAGGAACTGATCTCGCACGCCCGGGCCCATCCCGACAAGCTGTCTTACGGAATCTCGGGATTCGGAGCGAGCAACCATCTGTCGATCGAGCTGATCAAGATGATGACCGGTACCCGGATCGTCCCGGTCAGCTACAAGGCGATCCAGCAGGCGATCTCCGAGGCAATCGCCGGGCAGATACACGTGGTGTGCGACAACATGGGCTCGATCCTGCCGCACGTGAAGTCGGGCCGGATGCGCGCCCTGGGCGTGACTTCTCCGATTCGCGCGCCCGCCATGCCCGATCTGCCCACGGTCGCCGAACAGGGTCTGCCCGGTTACGAGATCATGCCCTGGAGCGGATACGTCGTGCCGAAGCAGACCCCGACCTTGATCGTCACGCGCCTGAACGCTGAATTCAACAAAGCCCTGTTCTCGCCGGCGGTTTCGGAACGATTGACCGCGATCGGCAGCACGCCGATGGGAGGAACCCCGGAGCAGTTCGCCGAGCACGTGCGCAAGGAAACCGCCAAGTGGGCGCAAGTGATCAAGGCCGCCGGTATCAAGCCGCAGTAATCCCGTCGGGCTGAGCTACAACAAAATCAAAAGGGACAAACCCTGGCAGGTCACTTGGGTCACGTCACCCATGTTTCATCACCAGATTTAAGTCGGAGTAATGCAACGCAAACTATCCGGGGCGTCCCTGGTCGCGGTCGTGTGCGCGGCGCAGGTGCTGGCGCAGGTCGGCGCCTACTTCTGGCCGGCGCTGCTGCCGGGCATGATCCCGCTGTGGGGCCTCACCAACAGCGAGGCGGGCTGGATCACGGCGATCTTCTACGGCGCCTACGTGGCCGCGGTGCC
>CAZCGD010000318.1:0-2893 GCA_964498105.1 uncultured Streptomycetaceae bacterium | reverse complement strand
GATGAACGGTTCATGAATTAGGAATTCGTCGGGACAGGCCCCGGCGAATTCCTGGCGAATTGCAGCAGCAGCGCTTCCACGCCCTTGGGGCCGGCGACGAAGGCCAGTGGCGCGTCGGTTGCCGGCACGAATACCGTAGACCACGCTGAATAGGTCCCGGTCGCGAGCGTCAGGCTGCCGTTGACCACGAGGTAATACTGCCCTCCGGTCGCGCGTGGATCGGGCCCGGTGTGCGTCATGCCCGGCCCCATCCGTATCAGGGAAGCACCCAGCCCATCCGTGCCATCGAGTTCCGGCATCAGCTTCTCCATCGCCACTACCTTGTGCGCCATCAGTACCGGCTCGGTGCTGAGCGTGAGACCCGCGGCGATGCCGTGGCGCTTGCGGCTCGGCTTCAGTTTCTCCCGGTAGCCGGGCCGGTGCAGATAAACCGCGCCCGAGTCGGACCTTGCGCGCAACGTGAAGTACGAATAGCCCTGCGGCCCGGCATTGATCGGGCCGTAGCCGGTGTGATGGTCGGCGTAATGGACCGAGAGCGGTTGCGCGCCTTCCTGGCTGCGCCCGAGGCTGCCGGAGCCGGACACAAACACCTGGAACTGGTCCACCTCATGGAAGTGCGGGACGATGACCTCGTTGGCGCTCATTTCGATCAGGAACGCCTGGGGCTGATGGTCCTTGATCTCGCCGTCCGCGCGCTTGCCCAGGAAATCCGTGCGCCAATGTTCTTCGCCGGTGCCGCCGGACTTGATCATCTTCCGCCCCTTGAGGGCCGCTTCTCCTGCGATTGCCTGGATCATATTCGCCTCCAGCGAGGTGACATGTTGAATCGTGACATGGTACGGCGTGACATGGTGAACCGTGACATGATAAAGCGTGTTCCTGGGTTTGGTTCGGCTCGTCTCACCGCGTCACGCATCATCACGTCACGCCTTATCAATTCGCGGCGTCATTCGCCGCGAATGCCGGCTTCCTTGATGACCTTCGCCCACTTCACGGTCTCGGCCTTGATGTGGGCCGCGAATTCCTGCGGCGTGCTGTCGACGGCGTCGGCGCCGTCCGCCGCGAAGCGCTTCACGATGTCGGGCTGATCGAGAACCTTGACGATCCTCTGGTGCAGCCGCTCGACGATCGCGCGCGGCGTTTTCGCCGGCGCGAGCACGCCGTACCAATTGGTGACTTCGTAGCCCTTCACGCCCGACTCCGCGATGGTCGGGATGTCGGGCGAGGAATTCGCGCGCCGGGCGCTGGTGACGGCGATGCCGCGCAGCCGGCCGGCGCGCACGTGCGGCTGGCCCGACACGATGCTGGCGAGCGCGATCTGCGTATTGCCGGCGAGGAGATCGGGGTAGGCCGCGCCCATGCCCTTGTACGGCACGTGGGTCATTCGCATTCCGGTCTGCACGCACAGCAACTCCGTCGCCAGTTGAATGATGCTGCCCTGCCCGGAGGAGGGGTAGTTGAGCTTGCCGGGATTGGCCCTGGCGTAGGCCACGAGTTCCCGGACATTTTTCGCGGGCAGCGAGAGGTGGATGACGAGCAGGTAGGGCTGCGCGCTCACTTGCGACACCGGCGCGAGATCGCGAAGTATCTCGTAGTTCGCGGAATAGAGGAGCGGGCGTATCACCGCAGTCGCGCTCATCATGATGAGCGTGTAGCCGTCCGGCGGCGCGGCTGCGGCGAGCTCGACGCCGATCGTGCCGCCGCCCCCGCCGCGGTTGTCGATCACCACGGTCTGGCCGAGGCTGTCGGAAAGTTTCGCGCCGACACCGCGCGCGATGGTGTCCATCGCTCCGCCGGCGGCGAGGGGGACGATCATCCGCACCGGCCGCGCAGGGTAGCCCTGCGCCTGCGCGGGAAAGACCAGAGCGACCAGCAGTAGTCCAATGAACAAATGCAGCCGCCGATGAACGCCGATGAACGCCGATAAGATCGACGGCAAGAAAGAACAATGGACAGGATTAACAGGATTATCAGAATCTTTGAACAAAGCTCTAGTCCCATAAATCCTGTAAATTCTATCCATTTTGTAGTTTCGATGTTTGATTCTCATCGGCGTTTATCGGCGGCCAATGCTCACTTACGCGTCATCAGCCGCGCGATTTCTCCCGCGTCCTTGAGTTTCTCGAGTCCCAGCATGGCGTCGCGCAGCTTGCCGACCTGCGCCTTGGGCAGCGCCTTGGCAGCGAGCCTCTCGAACTTCTGCACGACGTCGGCATCCGACGCGAATTTCTTCTCGCTGCCGCGGGCGGCTTCCACCGTGCGCTTCATCACGGTGCCGTCGTTGAGGTGCACCTCGGCGTGCACCATGTGGCGGAACTTCGCGCCCTTGGCCGTGATGTCCTTGTCGTGCCGGACTTCGACCTTCTCCGCAAGCGCCATGCGCGCGGGGTCCGCCACCTTGCGCTCGGTGAACTGGTCCACGAAGCAGTCGCCATCGAGCAGCCAGGTCGCAACGCAGTACGGCAGGTTCAACTGGGCCGAGGTCAGTCCCTGGGGCACGTACTTCCAGCCGACGTGCTCCATGGTCACTTTCGACCCGTGGACCACGACCTTCTCCACGTCCTTCGCGCCGAATGGCCGCTCCACCTGCATGTCGCGGATCGCGTCGAGCGTCGTGTGATTGCTGCCGACGCAGGCGTAGAACTTGAGCGCGACGCCCATCGCCTGCCAGGTCGTGCCGAGGCCGGCGGTCAGTTCCTTCAAGTCGAACTGGTCCTTCGATTGCGACATCGTCGTGCAGAAGCCGCCGTACTCGCTCTCCAGCACGTTGACGATGCCGGTAAAGCCGGCTTCCGCGAACAGCGCGCCGTAGAGTCCGCTCTGCGACGAGCGTCCCGCGTGCATGCGCTTCACCATCGCGCCGAACTGCGCCGCCATCAGGCCGGCGGCCTGC
>CAZCGD010000317.1:0-7847 GCA_964498105.1 uncultured Streptomycetaceae bacterium | reverse complement strand
GTCAGGAAACCAATACGCCAGACCTTGCCCTTTTGCTGGGCCAATGCAGTAAACGGCGTAACGAGCCCGGCCGCGCCAAGTGCAAGCAACAATTTCCGACGTGTTGTCATGCGATCCAACCGGCCCGGCTGGCTCCCCCTGGTTACCGACGACTGCGTGAGTCTATACCCCATTCAGGGAACAGAAGTGCCAAACACTCCATTCAGAAGCTGTGAGATATTTACATTGCGACGGGCGCGGTCCCCGCGTTCGTTCTTTGGCGTCCCTTCGACAAGCTCAGGACAGGCTTTGGAGGTTCAATTAATTATTGTTGTTGTTTTCCTTCGTGTCCTTTGTGTCCTTCGTGTCGAAGCTTTTTACCTTCGTCGCCTGCTCTGCTCAGCGCAGCAGCTCGACAACCTGCCCGATATCCTCGAGCTGATCGAGTTTCCGTATCATCTCGAACGCCTGTCCGGCGGCTTTTTCCTGTATGCGCCGTGACTGCCGGGCGCAGTCCATGAACTTCGTTCGCAGTTCGTCCCACGTCAGGTCGCGGGTCGGGGCTCCGGGCGCCGTGTCCACCCGGACGCGGTCGGTGCGGCCGTCGCGCAGCTTCACTTCGACCTCCACGAAGCCGCGGCTGCCCGAGCTGCGTTTCTCGAAATGCGGATCGTCGCCCCGGCACGAGGGGTCCTCGGCGGCCTGGATGCGCGCGTAAAACCGCTCGATTTCCGGGCGGCGCACGGCAGCGTCGGTGAAAGTTTCCAGCGTGTACTGGCCGTCCAGCGCGCCGGCAGCGAGCGTGTACGGAAGGCTGAACTTTCCTTCCAGTCCGGTGGTCGGCCGCGGATAGGTCAGCACTCGCATGCCGCCGGGCGGCATGCGGCAGATGATCTGGTCCACCGCTCCCGCGTCGAACCCCAGTTTCGAGCGCAATGCGAGCAGGCCGTCCATGGCGCGGTGGGTGGCATAGCAGCACGGATACTTTTTAAGGGCGAGACCGGGATCCGCGATCACGAACGGCCGGCCCAGGTCGCGGACCGCGGCCTCCGGGTCCGATTCCTCCACGCCGTAGGTGGAGAAGAAGCCGGACGGCGCCTCGAGTATGTCGGGCGCCGCTTCAAAGCCCGACTGCGCGAGACGCAGCGCGGTCAGCGCGCTGCGGGCCGCGATGCCGCTGTGCAGCGGCTTGGTCATGGTGCCGAAGTTGCGCCGCAGGCCGCTCGACATCGAGGCGACAATGCCGAATGCCTGCCGCGTCGTGGGGACGTCGAGACGGTGGAGCTTCGCCAGCGCAGCGAGTCCGGAGAACAAGGCGAGCGTTCCGGTGGCGTGAAAGCCGCGCCGGTAGTGGCCTTGCGTCATGCCAAGGCCGATCTTGCCACCGATTTCGATGCCGAGGACATAGGCCTCGATGAACGCCTTGCCGCTCACGCGCCCCCCGTTCAGGCTGGCCAGCACGGCGGACAGGATGATCGTGCTCGGGTGCGCCGGCATGATGGCCAGCACGTCATCGTAGTCGAGCGCGTGGCCGAAGGTGCCGTTGACGAGCGCGGCCATCTCGGCTGTAGCGGTCGTGCCGGTACCTAGAATCGGGCTCATGCCGGATTCACCGGCGGTGCGCGCGTAGCGCAGCAACGGCTCCGTCACTTCGGAGCCCGCGCCCGCGAGTATCACGGCAAAAGTGTCGGCGATGGCCTTGGCGGCTTTTTCCGGCGCATCCGGCGGCAGTTCCGCGAGCGAGGTCCGGGCGATGAAAGTGGCGATGGTTTCGGTGGCTCCGGCCATGGCTATGTCCTTATTGCAACGCAGGCGCGTTTCATTATGCTGGAACCAGGCTCAAGCACGCCACGGAAACACACGGAAAATTTACTTGAACCCCAGGCAGAAAACTTAGCCACGGAAACACACGGAAACACACGGACAAGAGCCCGACCCGGTTAACGTCCCCATAATTATCAAGGGCGCATAACAGATATAACTTGGAACGTTGAACTTGGAACTTTGAACAAGAGGTTAGTTAGCCATCACGCCGTTACAATGAGAGCATGGCCTCCGCTCCATACTCCGATCTTACGCCCGACCGCGCGCTTGATGCCCTTGCCAGCGTGGGCCTGCGTCCCGATGGCCGCCTCCTCGGGCTGAACAGCTACGAGAACCGCGTCTACCAGATGGGGATGGAAGAGGGGCCGCCGCTGGTGGCGAAGTACTACCGCCCCGCGCGCTGGAGCGACGCGCAAATCCTCGAAGAGCATGAATTCTCGCGGGAGCTCGCCGAGCGCGAGATACCGGTGATCGCGCCGCTCGCCGTCAACGGCGGCACGCTGCACGCGTTCCAGGGGTTCCGCTTCACGGTCTTCCCGCGTCGCGGCGGGCGGGCGCCCGAGCTGGAGGACGCGAAGGTGCTCGAATGGATCGGGCGCTTCGTCGGCCGCATCCACGCGGTGGGCGCGGCGCGCCCGTTTCGCGAGCGGCCCGCGCTCGACCTCGCCAGCCACGGCATCGAGCCGCGTGAATGGCTGCTTGCGAGCGGCCTCGTGCCGGACGACATCCTCGACGCGTGGACGAGTGCATCAGCGCTTGCGCTGGATGCCGCCCGCCGCTGTTTCGATCAAGCCGGGAACGTGAAGCGGATCCGCCTGCACGGCGACTGCCACGGCGGCAATGTGCTGTGGACCGACGATGGCCCGCATTTCGTGGATTTCGACGACAGCCGCTCGGGGCCGGCGGTGCAGGACCTGTGGATGCTGCTCTCCGGCGACCGCGAGGCCATGACGCAGCAACTCGGGCGCGTGCTCGCCGGCTACGAGGACTTCAGCGAGTTCGATACGCGCGAGCTGGCGCTCATCGAGGCGCTGCGCACGCTGCGCCTGCTGCATTACTCGGCGTGGATCGCACGACGCTGGGACGATCCGGCGTTTCCGGCCGCGTTTCCCTGGTTCGGCACGCAGCGCTACTGGCAGGACCGCGTGCTCGAGCTGCGCGAGCAGATCGCGGCGATGGACGAGCCGCCACTCACTGCGTGAGCGGCGTGACATGATGGAGCGTGACATGGTGAAACGTGACGTGATACGGCGTGACGTGATGAGGCGTGACATGATGAGGCGTGACGCGATACGGCGTGGTTACCCGGCGTTAGTGCGGCAAGTAAGTTACGAATCACGACGTCACGAAGTACCATGTCACGCTCCATCATGTCACGCTCCATCATGTCACGAAGTACCATGTCACGCTCCATCATGTCACGCAGTACCACGTCACGCAGTACCATGTCACGCAGTACCACGTCACGCACTACCATGTCACGTTCTGTCGACGTTCTTGTAATTGGCGCCGGGGCCGCCGGACTGGCGGCCGCCGCGGAGCTGGCGCGCGCCGGCCGGTCGGCGCTGGTGCTCGAGGCGCGCGACCGCATCGGCGGGCGCGTGTGGACTCTCAAGGAGCCGGGCCTTGCGGTCCCGGTCGAGCTCGGCGCCGAGTTCATCCACGGCCGCCCCCCGGCGACGCTCTCCCTGTTGAAGCGCGCCGGCATCGCCGCCGTTCCGCGCGCCGGCAGCGGCTGGTACGTCGAGCGCGGCAGGCTCCAGCACACCGGCGAGATCTTCGCCGAGATACGGGCGGCGCTGCGCGCGACCGGTGCGCCAAAGAAGGACGTCTCGTTCGAGACCTTTCTTAACCGGGAGCTGCGGCACCTGTCGGCGCGCGCCCGCACCTTCGCCCGGATGCGGGTGCAGGGATACGATGCCGCCGACCCGGCGCGCGCCAGCGCGCGCATGATCGTCGAGGAGTGGACCGGCGAGGACGAAGCGGCCACCGCCTCCAACTCCCGGCCGCGCGGCGGCTACGGCGCGCTGCTGTCGTGGCTCGCCGGCTCGCTCGATGGCAGTAGTGTTCGCATCCAGCTGCAGACCGTAGTGCGCTCGGTGACATGGCAGCGCGGCACGGTCGAAGTCGAGGGGGATTTCCGCGGCCGGCCGTTCCGGGCGTCGGCGGCGCGCGCGATCGTCACGCTGCCGCTCGGTGTGCTGCAGCTTGCTGCGTCCGCGCCCGGTGCTGTCCGCTTTTCTCCGGCGCTCGACCAGAAGCGGCAGGCGCTGAAAGGCCTGGCGCCGAGTCCCGTGCTCAAGGTCGCATTGAGATTTCGCGATGCGTTCTGGGACAAGGCCGGCCGCGGGCGATACCGCGACGCCGTGTTCTTCCGTTCGCCCGGCGCGGCGATCCCGTCGTTCTGGACCGCGCGGCCCGCGCGCTCGCCGTTGCTGATCGCCTGGGCGGGTGGCCCGAACGCCATGCGCCTGACCGGCACCGGCGCGCCGCACATCATCCGGCAGGCGATGACGAGCCTGAAGTCGGTATTCGGCCCCGGCGCCGGCAAGGGGCTGACGGCGGCCTGGGTCCACGACTGGCAGGAAGACCCGTACGCGCGCGGCGCATACAGCTACGTGACGGTCGGCGGCGCCAGTGCGCGCAAGGCGCTCGCCGCGCCGCTGCGGGATACGCTGTTCTTCGCCGGCGAAGCCGCCGATTTCGAAGGCGAGCACGGCACCGTCGCCGGAGCTCTGCAGAGCGGCCGCCGCACTGCCGCCCTCATCGCGGCGCGCTGATTACAAGCTGCCTAAAAACCGTTTCAGCCACGGAACCACACGGAACCACACGGAAATTCTTAAAATGCCGATGGCGCCGATCACTTCCTTGTTGGAGACGAAATGAAGTCGTACAACCTGAGTTTGCACACCGACCGCCTCGCGCCGAAGGCGGAGGGCCGACTGCTCGCCAGCAACCGGGTGATCTACGTCCGCGATGGCGACGTGATCGTGCGCGCCGGCGGCCAGGCGGTGGGACTCGCCGCCAACAGCGCGTGGCAGGGACGGGACGCGGCTGCGGTGACCGCGGGCGCCGCCGGCGCGACGCTGCTGCGCTGGGAGCTCAATGCCGGAAGCCAGGCACCCGGCGCATGGACCGGCGCGGGTGCGACCTCGTCGCTTACGCTCGCCCACGCGGTGGAACTCGGCGAAGCGGGCGGTTACCTGATGCGCTGCGACCGCGTCGATTTCCCGCTGGCTGGCATCGCCTACCCCCATGTGCACCGCGGTCCGGGCATACGCTGCCTGCTCGCTGGCGGCATCCGGGTGGAAGTGGGCGGCCAAGCCCACGATATCGCGCCAGGCGGCGCCTGGTTCGAGGCGGGTCCGGACCCGGTCCTCGCTCACGCCTCGAAGAACGAGCCGACGGCCTTCGTCCGCGTCATGATTCTGCCGCGGGAAATCAGGGGCAGGAGCTCGATCCACTACGTCAGGCCCGAGGACACGGACAAACCCAAGTTGCAGACCTACCGGATTTTTGCTGACGAGCCCATAGAGCTTTAAGGCAAAAGGCAAAAGGCAAAAGGCGAAAGGCGAAAGGCAAAAGGCAAAAGGCAAAAGGCGGGAGGCAGAAGGCAGAAGGCAGAAGGCAGAAGGACGCGCGGGAGCGAACGCCCGGTTGCCGCTCAGCGCGCCCGCGGAGAATCTAACTCTTGTCCGCGCGCGGGTGGCTGGGAACCGGCTTCGACATCGAGTGGGTGAGGCGCCGCAGCCGGTTGAATTCTCCGCTCTCGATCGTTTCATGCAGGAATTGCATGTTGCGCGTGATCTCCTCCTGGTACAGGTTCGGGCCGTCGAGATGCGCCGCGGCGTAGCGGTCCACGCCCTCCAGCCGCTTCTCGAGCCGCGGTCGCACGAGGTATTGGTAGAAGCCCGGTGTCTTGATGACCAGGTCCGTGGCTGAGGTGTAACGCACGATCTCGCTGCCATCGGGCTGCGTCTCGCGCGCGATCCCGCCCCATACGAACTCCCGGTACAGGAAATCGCGGCACTTCTCGATGTACTGGCGGTCGGCCATCTGCGCGATCAGGTCGGAGGCGCCGACGATGCAGCCGAGCAAGCGGTCCTGCGGGTCATCCAGCTCGATCTTCTCGATGTCGAGCTCGTAGCCGGTGAAATGCGTCATCCGTGCCGCCGTGTCCGCTTCCGCCGCGAAGCCGATCGTGGGCAGGTAACTCCTGAGGAACTCGGCGCTGCGGCTGACATGCACCTTGGTGAATACGGCGCCGTTCTCGACGCCGGACTCCGCGTTGCGCCGGATATAGCCCGAGTCGTGCAACAGCGCGACTATCACGCCGAACATCGCGCGGCGCGCGCCGAGCTGCTTCGTGGCCGCGCAGACACGGTCGTGACCGTCGATCAGGCGCGCGGTGGCGAGCGTCATGTCGAGGGTATGGCGCTGGTCGTGGTAGAGGGTGTCGCAGGCGAGATAACCCGGGTAGCGGCCCGTGAACAGGGCTTTCATGTCCGCGAAAGCGCGTTGCAACGGCGCCAGCTCCTCGCCGGGATAACGAGCAGCGTAGATCTCGAGCACCGCATCGCGCACGTCATCGGCGACTTCGACGTTGACGCGATTGGTGACGTCGCATTCGTTGCGCCGCGTGTTCATAGGGGGAATTATCCTCGCCACCGACAGGTGAGGCAATACGGCTTGCGCCAGTCCATCACTGCCGGGGTATTCTCGCCGTTTCGATCACTTTGCCCCACTTGTTGATCTCGGAAGCAATCCTGCGATGCCAGAGCCGGCAGTCTATCCCACCCGCCCCGGCCGGGACTATGATAGAGCCGCAATCAGGAGGGGGAACCAATGGCACTCAAGCTTCGCAAGCTGTCGCACGCGCTCGGCGCGGAGGTGTGCGGCGTGGATGTCGCCAAGGTCACGAGCGAATCGACTTTCGGCGAGATCTATCATGCGTTCCTGCAGCACGGCATCCTGCTGTTCCGCGACCAGGACATCACGCGCGAGCAGCACATCGAATTCAGCCGCCGCTTCGGCGAGCTCGACCGGCACGAGGCGCTGCCGCGCGACCGCCATCCGCAGTTTCCCGAGTTGCTGATGGTCACCAACGAGCCCAAGCCGGACGGCAGCCCGTCGGACACCAAGTACACCGGCCGGCAGTGGCATTCCGACATGTCGTTCACCACGGCGCCGTCGCTCGGCTCGCTGCTGAAAAGCTACGCCGTGCCGGAGGTCGGCGGCGACACCCTGTTCGCCAGTATGTATGCGGCGTACGACGCGTTGTCGGACGGCATGAAGAAGTTGATCGCCGACCTCCACGGCATCCACCTGTCGGGAACGCGCAAGCTCGCCAACGACAACACCGGCATCTCCCGCGCCGCGGAGCAGAAGCGCCTCAACCCGCCGGTGGCGCAGCCGGTGGTGCGGGTGCATCCCGAGACCGGCCGCAAGGCGCTCTACATCGGCGAGAAGGTGAAGCGGTTCGACGGCTTCACCGAGGAGGAGAGCCAGCCGCTCATCGATTACCTGGTGCGGCACGCGACAAGCCCGGAATTCGTCTATCGCCACCAGTGGCGGAAGAACGACATCGTGGTGTGGGACAACCGCTGCGCCATGCACCAGGCGCTGGGCGACTTCGACGAGACGCAGTTGCGCCACATGGAACGCACCACCGTGCTCGGCACGCCGTCGGGCTACGTGGTCACGTAGCCAAGGCAAAAGGCAAAAGGCAAAAGGCAAATGGAAAAGGACAAGACTCGCTGCGCGAAGCAGGATTCTTGCCGTACAGAAAGACATCGGTGAACGAAGCAAGGCAACCGGCAAAGTCACTTCGGTTTCGGCCCTTTCTACTTTTGCCTTTTGCCTTTTGCCTTGGTCTGGCCGCAGCCCCCGCTTGCGGCCAGACCTATCCCTCCCGCCTGATCCGCATCGTGGTTCCGCTGCCGCCGGGCGGGAGCAACGACGTGGTGGCGCGGATGATCGCGGAGAAGCTCTCCGCCGGCTTGGGGCAGCCGGCGGTGGTCGAGAACCGGCCGGGCGCGAGCGGC
>CAZCGD010000316.1:0-2109 GCA_964498105.1 uncultured Streptomycetaceae bacterium | reverse complement strand
TGCACCGGCTTGCCGTCAACGTGCCGCTGCTGAAGGAACCGATCCGGCGCAAGGCGATCGTGTGCGAAGTCGAGACCGACAACGGGCTCACCGGCTACGGGCTCACCGGCGGCGCTTACCTGCCGTTGGCGATCGTCACCGCCATCGAGAAGGAGTTCTTTCCCGTCATCAAGGACATGGATCCGCGCGACACCGAGGCGATCCACGAGAAAGTATGGTGGAAATTGAACCAGCGCTCGATGACCGGCGTCGTTTCCAGCGCGCTCTCCGCCATCGACATCGCACTGTGGGACATCCACGGCAAGCACGTCGGTCGCACGGTGGCGCAGCTCCTCGGCGGCGCGCGCGACTGGGCGCCAACCTACTGCACCTTCGGTTTTCCGGAGTACGACCGCGAGCAACTGGTCGAGGCCGCTAAGCTGCAGATCAAGAACGGACACCGCCGGCTGAAGATGGTCGTCGGCGTGCACAAGGACGGCTGGAAGGAAGACGCGCGCCGCGTGCGCGTGGTGCGCGAGACCGTCGGCCCGGACGTCGAGCTGATGATGGACGCGAACTACAAGTTTAATCCCGTGGACGCCCGCCAGTTGTGCCGCGCGATCGAAGACTGCAACCTTACCTGGTTCGAGGAGCCGCTCTTCCAGAACGACACGCGCGCCATGGCCGACCTGCGGGGCCACACCAATATCCCGATCGCCGCGGGGCAGAACGAAGGGCACCGCTGGCGGCTGCGCGAGCTCGTGCTGCACCACGCGGTGGACATCCTGCAGCCCAACGTCTGCTACTGCGGCGGCTACACCGAGGCCGCCAAGGTCGGGCATCTCGCCCAGGCCTTCAACCTGCCGATCGCCAACGGCGGCGGCTGGCCGCTGCACAACCTGCACACCATGGCCGGGCTCATGAACGGCTGGCGCGTGGAGTTCCACCTCGACATGCAGGCGGTCGGTGAGCTGCTCTTCATCAACCCGCCGCGGCCGGAGAACAATATCGTGAAGGTTCCCAACAAGCCGGGCCTCGGGCTGGAGCCCAACCGCGATGTGCTGAAGGACACGCTGTCTAAGAGCGACTAACACAATGAAACACGCGCGCGTTTCATCATGTTAGGCGCTCTAAGGAATGATCGGTGAACGGTAAACGGCGAACAGCGGGCGATTCGCGCGGGTCTCCCCATTCACCGTTCGCCGCTCACCGATCGCACGCCGCGTGAGCGAAGACGCGAGCCTGTGGGCGCTGTTCGGGTCGAGCTTCCTCGCCGCGACACTGCTTCCGGGCGGTTCCGAGGTGGTGCTGTTCGGCGTGCTCAAGCTGCATCCGGAGCAGGTCTGGCACGCTCTCGGCGTCGCCACCCTCGGCAACACGCTGGGCGGGATGTCTTCCTACCTGATCGGACGCCTCATTCCCCCGAAGCAGGATCTGCCCGGATTGCCGGCGGTGCGAAAATACGGCTGCCCCGCGCTGCTGCTGTCGTGGGTGCCGTTGATCGGCGACCCCCTGTGCGTCGCCGCCGGCTGGTTGCGGCTCAATCCGTGGCTGACCGCGCTGTTCATGGCTGTGGGAAAGTTCGCGCGCTACCTGGCGATCGCGGCCATCGCGTAAGGCTCCGCAATCCGTGAATCCAGGTTGTGAATTGTGCGAGGGCGACGGCGGCGAACTGCTGTGGCGTGACCGGCAATGCCGCGTGGTCCGCGTGAACGTATCCGGCTATCCCGGCTTTTGCAGGGCAATCTGGAATACCCATGTCCGGGAAATGACCGACCTCGACGCAAGTGAGCAAGCGCGATTCATGCAGGTCGTGTTCACGGTGGAATCAGCGTTGCGGGAACTGCTGCACCCCGACAAGATCAATCTCGCGAGTCTGGGCAATGCGACGCCGCATCTGCACTGGCACGTCATCCCGCGCTTCAGCGGCGACCCCCACTTCCCCGACCCGATCTGGGGCGCGCAACGGCGCGAGCCGGGCGCGATGCGGGCAGACCTCACGGCGCTGCGGCAAGCCCTTGCGGAACGCCTGTCCCGGCTTTAAGCTGGTGGTGCGGTAATTCGGAAATCGTGAGTTATTTCCGATACTTCTGGTCGTTTTTTGAGGTGCCGGTGAATTAGTGCACTTAC
>CAZCGD010000315.1:0-2611 GCA_964498105.1 uncultured Streptomycetaceae bacterium | reverse complement strand
CTGCGCAACGGCCTGTACCTCGGTCACCATCGCCTGCTTGTCTTCCAGCCTGAGTCCCATTTCCTTCCTCCTGGCAGAAGATCCATCCACGAACACCCGCTGCCGGGTGCCCACCCTTGTGCCGGCCGCTGCCGACCGGCTGATGGAGACCTTCACCAGTAATTACTGACTCGGGTTCCACCATCTGCGCAGGCGTCCATTAAGGGGCCAAGCCCCGCCTGCGGTCTTCGATGGCCCGGGCCGAAGCCCGGACTCCGAAAAAAACTCCTTACACTCCCAGCGACGCGCGATCCACGGCCAGGCCGGGACCCATCGTCGACGACACCGACACGCGCTGCAGAAAGATGCCCTTTGACGTCGACGGCTTGTGCTTCTGCAGGTCCGTGATCAGCGCCAGCAGGTTTTCCTTCAATGCATTCGGCGCAAAGCTCGCCTTGCCGATCGTGCAATGGACGATGCCGGCCTTGTCGCAGCGATAGCGCACCTGCCCCGCCTTCGCATTTCTCACGGCACCCGCAACATCCGGCGTCACCGTCCCGACCTTCGGGTTCGGCATCAGCCCGCGCGGGCCGAGGATCTGGCCGAGCTGGCCGACCACGCGCATCGCATCCGGGCTTGCGATCACGACGTCGAAATCCATCTGTCCCGCTTTCACTTTTTCGGCGAGGTCCTCGAGACCGACGATGTCGGCGCCCGCTTCGCGCGCGGCATCGACATTCTTGCCCTGCGTGAACACGGCGACCCGCACGTTCTTGCCGGTGCCGTGCGGCATCACGGTCGAGCCGCGCACCTGCTGGTCGGACTTTGCCGGATCGATGCCGAGATTGATCGCGACATCCACGGCCTCGTCGAACTTCGCATTCGCGAATTCCTTCACGATCGTGATCGCCTCATCGATCGGGAACGACTGGCCTGGCTTTACGCGCTCCGTCCAGGGCTTCTGGCGCTTGAATACGGTGGCCATGTCAGATGCCCTCCACGTCGACGCCCATGCTGCGGGCACTGCCCGCGATGGTGCGCACCGCCGCTTCAAGACTGGCGGCAGTCAGGTCGGGCATCTTCGCCTTGGCGATTTCCTCGAGCTGCTTGCGGGTGATCTTGCCGACTTTCTTGGTATTCGGCGTGCCGGAGCCTTTCTCGATGCCGATCGCCTTGCGCACCAGCACAGCAGCGGGCGGCGTCTTCAGCAGGAAGGTGAAGCTGCGATCGCTGTACACGGTGATGATCACCGGGATCGGCATGCCCTTCTCTTCCTTCTGCGTCGCGGCGTTGAACTGCTTGCAGAACTCCATGATGTTGACGCCCTGCTGGCCGAGCGCCGGGCCGACCGGCGGACTCGGGTTGGCCCCGCCTGCCGGAATCTGCAATTTGATGTAGCCCGATACTTTCTTTGCCATGGTTTACCCGCTCCTCAAGCCTTCTCAACCTGGCCGAAGTCCAGTTCGACCGGTGTGGACCGGCCGAGAATCTGTACCGCAACCTGCAGGCGGCTCTTTTCGTAATTGACCGACTCGACCACGCCGGTGAAATCGTTGAAGGGGCCATCGACGACCCGCACCAACTCGCCGGGCTCGAACAGCACCTTCGGCTTGGGTTTCTCAACGCCTTCCTCGACCCGGCGCAGGATCGCGTTTGCTTCTTTCTCGGTGATCGGCGTCGGTTTCTCCGAGGTGCCGCCGATGAAACCGAGCACCTTCGGCGTCTCTTTCACCAGATGCCACGCCTCGTCATCCATCGCCATCTGCACCAGCACATAGCCGGGGAAGAACTTGCGTTCGCTGCGGCGCTTCTGGCCGGCGCGCATTTCGACGACTTCCTCGGTCGGCACCAGCACGTCGCCGAATTTCTCATCGAGCCCGTGGAGCTTGATGCGCTCTTTCAGGCTGCTCGCGACCTTGTGTTCGAAGTTCGAATAGGCGTGCACGACGTACCAGTTCAGAGACACGGGGTCAGCCTCCCTGTCCAGTCACGTGGCGGGCGCCCCAGGCGAGACCCATGTCCACGAGCCAGAAAAACACACCGAGCGCCATCACGAACAGAAACACCACGAGCGTCGTGCGCCAGGTTTCCTGGCGCGTCGGCCACACCATCTTGCGCAGCTCGACGCGCGATGACTGCACGTAGTTCCAGAGCTCGCGGCCGGGTTCCGCCCAGTACAGCAGCACCAGGCTCGCGACCAGGCCGCCGAGCACCATCAGCACGCGGATTACCTGCGGCTCGGTCTCGAACCAGTAGTAGGCAATGATGCCGCCGACCAACGCGGCAGCAGCCAGCGCCAACTTGAAGGCGTCGATGAATCCGACGCCGGCATTTTCTACTTGTTCGTTCATCTGTTCCCGTTACGGTCAGCTCGCCAGCAGCGTTGCAGCGCTGGCAGGGCAGGAGGGAATCGAACCCCCAACCTGCGGTTTTGGAGACCGCCGCTCTGCCAATTGAGCTACTGCCCTTCCGTTCCGCGCCCTTACTTCAATACTTTTGAGACCACGCCGGCGCCGACGGTGCGGCCGCCCTCGCGAATCGCGAAGCGCAGGCCCTCCTCCATCGCGATCGGCGCAATCAGCTCGACCACCATCTTGATGTTGTCACCCGGCATGACCATCTCGACCCCGGC
>CAZCGD010000314.1:0-2753 GCA_964498105.1 uncultured Streptomycetaceae bacterium | reverse complement strand
TCCGCTTCGGGCTTGCTGTACGTTTTCCCGCCATGCCGCGCGAACGCATGGTCCGCCCCCGGATACTTGTGGATCGTGACCAGCGGGTTGGGCGAGAGCCTGCGCTCCAGCAACTCGTTGACCTCCGCCTGCACCCAGCGGTCTTTCAGCGCCATGTGCAGCATGAACGGCCGGTGCAGGTTGGGGGCCTCGCGGATGCGGTGCTCGATGTAGGTGCCGTAGTAGGCGACCGCGCAGTCGATGTCGGTGCGGCAGCACATCAGGTAGCAGAGCTTGCCGCCCAGGCAGTAGCCGACCGCGCCCACTTTCCCGTTGCACTCCGGTATGCCCGCCAGGTATTTCCAGGTGTCTTCCATGTCGCGAACGCCGAGGTCGTAGTCGAAGTCGTAGTAAAGGTCGAACGCCTTCTTCACGTCTTCCGGCCTGGAATCGGTCAGCTCCACCCCCGGCGCCTGCCGCCAGAACAGATCCGGCACCAGGCAGACGAATCCCGCCTCTGCGAATTCGGCGGCGTGCCGCCGCATGGTGTCGTTTACGCCCCAGATCTCCATGATCGCGATGACCGCGCCGGCCGGCGCGCGGTCCGGGATGGCGAGATGGGCCCCCATCACGCCGTCGCGCAGGGGGACCCGGATCGATTTCGTCTGCATGCGTGTCGACCGTCGCCCGATTACATCGGCATGCCTTTCAAGCCCGCCGCCTGTATCACCTTCGCCCAGGTCGCAAACTCCTCGCGGATGAGCGTCGCGAACTGGTCCGGGGTCGAGCCCACGCTGTCCACGCCAAGCTTCACCAGCTGGTCTTTCATCGCCGGTAGGTTCAACGCCCTTACCGTTTCGGCATGGAGCCTGGCGATGACCGGCTGCGGCGTGCTGCGCGGCGCGACCAATCCGTACCACCCGGTGGTGTTGAACTTGAGCCCGCTCTCGGCAACAGTCGGTAATTCCGGCACCAGCGGCGAGCGCTTGTCCCCGCCCACCGCGATCGCGCGCACCTTGCCGGACTGGATGTGCGGCAGCGCCGCGGCGACCCCATTGAACATCATGTCCACCTCGCCCCCCATCATCGCAGCGATGCCCGGTCCGGCGCCCTTGTACGGCACGTGGACAATCTTGATGCCGGCGGTGAAGTTGAGCAATTCGCCCGCCATGTGCAGGCCGGTGCCGTTGCCGCCCGAGGCAAAGTTCATCTTGCCGGGACGCGAGCGAGCGAGCGCGACCAGTTCCTTCACCGATCTCGCAGGCACCGTCGGGTGCACCAGCAGCACGTAGGGAGCGGCGGCCACCTGCGACACCGGGGCGAAGTCCCTCATGGAATCGTACGGCGTCTTCTCGTTCATGTTGGGCGAGATCGCGAGCGGGCCGGAGAAGCCCAGCAGCAGCGTGTAGCCATCGGGCGCGCTCTTGGCGACCAGTTCGGCCCCGATCTGCCCTGCCGCCCCGGCGCGGTTCTCGACCACGCTCTGCTGGCCGAATATCCCGGTCATACCGTGCGCCAGGATGCGCGCGAGGACGTCCACCGGCCCGCCGGGCGAGGACGGCGCGATCAATCGGATGGGTCGGCCGGGATAGCCGCCCGGCGACTGCGCCGCAGCGTGCTGAAGCGGCGCGGCGCAAAGCAGATAAAGAGCCAGAACGGCGAAGGTCCTCATGGTTCCTCCTCCCTTTTTGATGAAGCGTGACATGGTAATTCGTGACATGATGATTCGTGACATGGAGGAGCGTGACATGATGATGCGGGTTTAACGATGCGAACACCCAAGACGCCTTACCAGGTCACGCCCCATCACGTCACGCATCATCATGCCACGCATCATCACGTCACGCTGTTCTAGATGACGCCGCTCGCACGCAAGCGTGCGATTTCGGCGTCATCGCAGCCGAGCAGGCTGCGCAGCACCTCATCCGTATGCTGGCCGAGCACCGGTGGCGGGTTCTTGAACTCGAGTGGCGTCGCCGAGAACTTCATCGGACTCGCGATCAGCGGCACCTTGCCTGCGACGGCGTGGTCGAGCTCGATCTTCATGCCGCGCGCGATCACCTGCGGCTCCTCGAACACCTGCTGCAAGTTGTTGATCGGCCCGTTTGGCACGCCGGCCGCTTCGAGCGCGTCGCACCAATCCTGAGTCGTGCGCTTCGCGAATATCGCCGCGAGCAGTGGAGTAATCGTGCCGCGGTTTTCCACGCGCTTCGAATTGGTGGCGAAGCGCGGGTCCCGGGCAAGCTCCTGGCAGCCGGCGACCTCGCAGAACTTGTTGAAGAGATTGTCGTTGCCGCAGGCGAGGATGACGTCGCCGTCTCCGGTCTTGAACGGCTGGTACGGAACGATGTTCGGGTGCGCGTTGCCGATCCGGCCCGGGGCCACGCCGGTCGCGAGGAAATTCATGCCCTGGTTGGCGAGGACGCCGACCTGGGTGTCGAGGAGGGCGAGATCGAGGTGCTGACCGTGGCCCGTGCGCTCTCGTGCGGCAAGTGCCGCTTCGATCGCGATCACCGCATAGAGGCCGGTGAAGATGTCGGCGAAGGCGACGCCGATCTTCATCGGCTCGCCGTCGGGCGCGCCTGTCAGATCCATGATGCCGCCCATCCCCTGGATGATGAAGTCGTAGCCGGGGCGGCTGGCATAGGGGCCGTCCTGGCCGAAGCCGGTGATCGAGCAGTAGACAAGGCGCGGATTCACCCGGCCGAGCGAGGCGTAGTCAAGGCCATAGCGCGCAAGGTCGCCGGTCTTGAAATTCTCGATACATACATCCG
>CAZCGD010000313.1:0-2861 GCA_964498105.1 uncultured Streptomycetaceae bacterium | reverse complement strand
CGCGACAAGGCGCGCATCGATGCGATGCTTGCGGCGGAAACGGTACCCATCGATCCCAAATACCTGATGCTGCGTTTCACGGAAGCGCTGCCTGAGGACGCCGTCGTGGTCGAGGAAGGTCTGACTTCAACGGTGTCGCTGCCGGGCTTCCTGCCGTTGCGCGATCCGCGCGGTTTCTACGGGCTCGCGAGCGGCGGCCTGGGTTTCGCAGTTCCCGGCGCCATCGGCGTGAGTCTCGCCTTGCCGGGGCGGCCGGTCGCGGTGGTCGTGGGCGACGGCAGCACGATGTACGGCGTCCAAGCGCTATGGACCGCCGCGCACCTCAAGCTGCCGATCACCTACATCATCGCCAACAACCGCAGCTACCGGATCATCAAGGAGCGCCTGGTGGCGTTTCGCGGAACCAGCAAGTTCACCGGCATGGACTTGCGCGACCCCGAGATCGATTTCGTGCATCTCGGGCAGTCATTCGGGCTCGCCGCGCGGCGGGTCACCGATCCGCAGGACATCGGTCCGGCGCTGCGCGAAGCCTTTGCCAGTGGCCGGCCGAACATCGTGGACATCCGTGTGGCGGACGGTTTCGGCGGCTAGTAAGGGGTGCCGTTCTTCCGGCTGTATTGCCACTTGCCGTCCGCACCGAACACGGCCAGCACGTCGTCATCCGGGTAGCTCACCGAATCGCCGGCGCTGCGGTCGCCGACCTCGAGAAACACCACATCCTTCTTCGTGCGGTTGACGAGATGGTGCGCGTCGCCCGTGCCCGCCTTGAAGCCGGCGCACATCCCCGGCTTCAGCCGCGTATCGCCAGAATCCGTCACCAGCGTCGGCTCTCCCTCGAGGATGTAGACGAACTCGTCCTGCATGCCGTGCGCGTGCCGCAACGCCGATTGCCCGCCCGGCGCAAGCCGGGTCAGATTCACGCCGAAATTCGTCAGTCCGAACAAATCCCCCAGCACGCGCTTGTCGCGCCCCGGCGCCACCTTGGCGACCATCTCCGGAGGAAAGGGTGGCGAGGTCGGCTTGGCGCGCGGTGGGGCCTCCGAAGCTGCGATTGAGACGGGGTGCATGGCCTTCTCCACGTTCAGCCTTCAAATCGTTTTCGTTCCCCGTGGCCAGACGCTTGGATCACGGGATTGATGCAGGACCGCAAGCACGGCGACGCGTGTTGGACGAACGACATAGAAGATTAGATACGGAAACCGCGAAACGACGGCGCGTCGGACATCGCGAAAGAGTACCGGCCCTGATTCCAGAAATTCGCGTATGGTTTCCAGCCGTTCGCGCAGCGAAACCAGGAACGCGTCCCCGAGCGTGGGCTGCTGTGATTCATACCAATCGAAGATAGACTGAATGTCCCGCTCAGCCCGGGGGCGAAGAATGAAGCGCCGAGTCACGCGGCGCGGCGGATTCGGGCGAAGACCTCTTCCAGTGACGACCCGGCGTCGGGATCGGCCTCGAACTCGGCAAGCCGGCGTTCAAGTTCTTCCTTTTGCCACTGCGTCAGTGGCAATGCCTCGGGAACCGCAGATATGCTGTCCCAAACGGCTTCAACCAAGCGCACGCGTTCGGCCACCGGCAATGCCAGGATGTCAGCCATGAGGCCCTGCTTCATGCACATAGGCTACCACCATCCTCTCGCCCGGCGGTGGGCAAGCTTTTCAAGCAATTTTTCGGCACAGACCGTCTCGCCGCGATCGGACTCGGCAATGGCTAACAAAAGTTCCACCGCCTCCGTCACGGACAGCGTGAAACCGTCCTCGCCGTCTCTAGCCAGCAGAGTCACAAAAGCGCCTTCCTCAAGGGGTGCTCCCTCGACCACCACCTTGCCGCCGAACGTTCACAGTGAGAGGCGCGCGCCGGTGTTGCGCGCGTCACCCTCGACTGTGCGGTTAGCTGGCAATTGGCACTCTTGCAGTAAGTGCAACGGAATAAACCGTCTCGGACAATGAGCTTCTTAGCGTTTAGCCCCAGTCGGCCCGCTATTCGGCGGCGAGTGCAGCACCGGGCTATGTACTTTCGGTGCAAAGTATCGGGCCGACACTACCAAGCCCTGTTCAAACTTAACGACTACCACGCACGCCGACGACGCAATCACTAAGTGATCCTCGTAGAACTCCGCGCTATTGGGGGTACCCCCTGCCCACAACCGTGCCCAAGCATGAATTTCCAGTAGATTTCCGCCGCCCATCTGACTAATACTCATCAATGATGATAAGCCGACGATAAATAGACGTTTCCGATCAGGGTATTTTGGATCTTCTATAACCACTACCGGTGCCTCGGGGAGCAGAGTAATGAGACTTACTCGAGGGCTTGCATCAGGGCTAGCGACGCGGTGGATCGCCCCGACGTTCAACATGTGCCTAGATCCGCTAAACAAAAGCAACTCGGGTCCTCGCGGAACGATCGACATTACGTCAACGAGCAGCTTTCGTGTTTTTCCATCCTTAAAGACTGCGTGCAAGTGAGACGAATATTGTCTGGGATTATTGGTCCAGACATATCGTATCGAGGGAGTCTCGTATCGAGGCGGGAATCGCTGCTGTTCCTTTCCAGTCGAATGAGCAAGAACCAGCTTGCCTTTCTCGATTCGGACGTGAAGCGGGCGATCCCGCCGGTATTTCGAGAGCCATTTCTCAGATTCCCAAGGATCCTGAGTCGGAGACTCGATCTCTTCCAACCCGTGCGCGAGAATAAGCTTGATCGGATCTCGCGCCGACGCGTTCCCACAAGAAAGTGCGAGCGCAAACCCAATGAGCGCGTGGTAGAGAAATCGCATGGCAAGCTAACGAGGCTGTATAAAAAGTACCCGGCGCGCGAAACTCGCGAATTTCAGAGGTGCTTCTACCCCTCCCGCAAGC
>CAZCGD010000312.1:0-4085 GCA_964498105.1 uncultured Streptomycetaceae bacterium | reverse complement strand
ACGCTGGTGCTCTCGCTTGACACCGGCCACCAGCGCGATTACGGCGAGGGCGTTGCCTATCGCGACTACTTCGCGACCGACCGGCTGATGTTCAACGTGCCGAAACTCGACGAACGCCTCTCCAACAAGGCCGAGGTGCTGGCATTGCGGTTCTCCGACGCGCCGGGCGAGCAACTGGCGATTGCGGCCGACTTCCTCGCAGCTAACCGCGTCTATCACGATCTAATCGGTCGGACCAAGTTCGTAGTGCTCACCGACGCGAGCGGCGCCAACCGGGTGTACGAGTCGCGCGACGTGGTATTCGCGAGCTGGGACGGGGAAAATGCCGCGCTGGCCCATGGCGGGAAGATCTGGAAGATGGAAGAGGCTCAATTGGCCGGTCCGGGTGGCGAAAAACTCAAGCGCTTGCCCTCGCACCGCGCATTCTGGTTCGGCTGGTACGCGGCGTATCCCGGCACGCGGCTGGTGAAATGAGCGACGCCCTTGCAACAGGCGGGTAAGGTTGGTCCGATCCGGGCGGTGCGTCACTTTAAGGCGTCGAGAGCGGCGCGGATCTCGTCCAGCGCCGGCCGCTGACGGAAATCCTTTTCAATCCGCGCCCAGGCGATCTTGCCCGCCTTGTCGATCACGTACACCGCGGGATGCGGTATGCCTTCACGCCTCTGCTTCAGGTACTGGGGATCCGGCAGCCCGTAGGCGTCTATCACCCGGTGCTGCGGGTCCGAGAGCAACGGGAACGCGATTCTCCCGCCCCCGTCGGCGGCGATTTTCTCGATGAATTCCCTGCTTTGCTCCGCAGCGTCCACGCTGATGCCCCAGAGTGCGACCTGCTCGTTGGGTTTCAGCAGCGATCTCAGCTCGGCAAACTGCCGAGTACAGTACGGTCACCAGTGGCCGCGGTAGAAGATCAGCACCACCGGCCGCGTGCCGCGCTCGGCGGAGAGCGTGTGCTTGCGCCCGTCCTGGTCCGCGAGCGTGAAGTCGGTGGCGACGTCGCCCGCTTTCACGGGGGCGTCGCGCTTTTCGCCCGCACCGGCCTGATCTGCGGCGGATAGCTGGGAGGGCACCAGAGCAGTGACCGCAAAAACAACTGCGGTAAACATTTTGATGATCATGGCCGCCTCACAGGTAAACGTCCGGCACGGACCGATGGGTCGGTGGAAAAGCTTGTATTGACCCATTCTAGACCGTATAGTACAGAATATATATTGCCAGGGGTATTGTCGAGTGGCCCGTCCCCGCGAATTCGATGTAGACACCGCGCTCGAACGCGCGATGCAGGCATTCTGGTCGAAGGGTTACGAGGCGACTTCGCTCGACGACTTGTGCGCGGCGACCGGCCTTGGCCGCTCCAGCCTTTATGCCGCCTTCGGCGGAAAACGCGAGTTGCTGCACCGGTCTCTTGACCGCTACGAGGAGCAGGGCGTTGCCCGCATAGCCGCGGCGCTTTCCCGGCCGGGTGGGATACGGCAGTCAGTTGCCGCCTTCCTGGACGAATTCATCGAGCGCATCGTCGCCGGGCCCGGCCGGCGCGGCTGCTTCATCGGCAATTGCGCCGCCGAGCTTGCGCGTCTGGACCGGGCGACTGCGGCCCGGGTACGCCACAGCCTGGCGCGCATCGAGGCGACGTTTCGCGAGGCGCTCGCCCGCGCGCAGGCGCACGGCGAGATCGCCGCCAGCGCCGACGTCGGGGCCCTCGCGCGCTTTCTCGTCGCGGGCGTCCAGGGCCTGCGGCTGGTCGGCAAAGCGAACCCCGATCGCGCGGCGCTCGAGGACATCGCGGCGGTCATGCTGCGCTGCCTCGACTAGTAATTTTTTTATCCTGTTATGGACTGAACGGTTCACAACAACAGGAGGGGGAATGAATCGGATCGTAGTGACGCTTGCAGCGATGGTGCTGGGTTGCGGCGCCGGGGGGGCGATAGCGCAGGCTGACAGGCCCTACCCGGACCGGCCGGTGCGCATCGTCGTGCCGTGGGCCGCGGGCGGCAATGCGGATGTGCTGACGCGGGTAATGGCCCAGAAGCTTACGGACGTGATCGGCCAGCAGGTCGTAGTGGACAATCGCGGCGGCGCCAACGGCATGATCGGGTCGGAAATGGTCGTGCGCTCGAAGCCCGACGGCTACACGCTGCTCGTGGACGGGGTGCAGACCCATGCCATCAACCCCTTCATTTTCTCGAAGATGACCTACGACACTCAACGCGATCTGGCACCGATCACACTGCTCGGCGCGGTGCTCCATATCCTGGTCGCCCACCCCTCTCTGCCCGTGAAGACCACGAACGATCTCATTGCACTGGCGAAGTCGCGGCCCCAGGAAATCGCCTATGCCTCGTTCGGGCCGGGGACGATGTCGCATCTGGCCGGCGAGTTGTTCCAGCAGATCACGGGAACGAAGATGCTGCACGTGCCCTACAAGGGTGGTGGGCCCGCCCTCATCGCGCTGCTGTCGGGAGAGGTCTCGCTCTACTACCCCGGCATCGCGATAGCGTTGTCTCACGTCAAGGCCGGCAAGCTCAATGCTCTTGGCATCGCGAGCAAGACCCGCTCCGACGATCTGCCGGACTTGCCGACCCTCGCGGAACAGCTGAAAGCGCCGGAATACGATATTACGACGGTCTTCTCCGTCATGACGCCCGCGGGCACGCCGAAAGCCATCATGGACAGGCTCCATGCCGGGATCACCCGGGCGCTCGCTTCGCAGGAGGTGCGAAAGCATTTCGCCGCTCTAGGCGCTGCGTCGACTCCGCCCCTGTCACCGGAAGATACCCTGTCCATGCTGAGGTCGGAATTGGATCGCTGGGGCAAGGTAGTGCGCACCGCGAACATAAAGAGCAACTAGAATGAAACAGGGAGGAAGCCGTTGAATCCACGATCCAGACCCGACCCCCGGCTGGCAGCATTGCCGAAGGATGCCAACCCGGACCTGAAAGATGCATTCCAGACCTACGTCAGGGTGCTTGGCTTCGTGCCGAACAGCGTGCTCATCATGCAGCGCAAACCGAAGATGGTGAAGGCGCTCTCACAGCTGGCGGCGGCGGTTTGGGACCCGCAAAGCGAGGTGCCGGTCGGTTTCAAGCGGCTGCTGGCGCACGTGGCGAGCAAAGCCCACGGTTGCCACTACTGAATGGCGCACACGGCCGGGGCGGCGCTCCGGCTCGGGATAGACGAGAAAAAACTCGAAGCGGTGTGGGAGTTCCGCACCAATCCGCTGTTCGAGGAGAAGGAACGCGTTGCGCTTGATTTTGCGATCGCGGCTGCCGCCCAGCCCAACGATGTCACCGACGAGCTTTTTGGAAAGATGAAGCAGCATTGGACCGAGAACCAGATCGTCGAGATCGCGGGGGTGGTGGCGATGTTCGGCTTCATGAATCGCTGGAACGACACCATGGCGACGCCGCTCGAGGAGGAGCCGGTTGAGGTGGGAGAGAAGCATCTGGCCAAGACCGGCTGGAGCGTCGGCAAGCACCGCCGCTGATCCGGACGGAGCGTGAGATACCCAACGAAAGAGAAAGGGAGTGTATGGCTCGATTGACCGATTTTGCCGAATGGGAGCAGAAGCACCACCTGGACAAGATCCGGGAATTGCCCGATTTCGGCCCGACGCCGTTCGTATCAGGACCGCCGCTCGGCGAGCGCCGGGTCGCCATCGTCACTACGTCCGGGCTGCACGCGCGCGGCGACCGGCCATTCCAGGTCGGGTCGGCGGACTACCGCGTTATTCCGGGGGATACTCCCGCCGGCGACCTGATCATGAGCCACGTATCCGTCAATTTCGACCGCAGCGGCTTTCAGGAGGACGTCAATGTTGTGTTTCCGCTCGAGCGGTTACGCGAGATCAAAGCCGATGGCGTTGTCGGCAGCGTCTCTGAATTTCACTATTCTTTCATGGGCGCCGCCCCGATCCGCGCGCTCGAGCCCAAGGCCCGGGAGCTCGCGGCCCTGCTGAAAAAAGACCACGTTGACGCGGTATTACTGACCCCGGTCTGACCGAATTGCACGTGCGCCGTGGGCGCTCTGGGCCACTACATCGAGCGCGAGGGTATTCCGACCGCTCAGATCAGCCTGATCAGGGAGCAGAC
>CAZCGD010000311.1:0-1953 GCA_964498105.1 uncultured Streptomycetaceae bacterium | reverse complement strand
CGGTGCAATCCACAAACTGCGCGGACTGGAACGCGCAGCCGCCCGCATGTCGCGCTCAGGCTTGCTCATGGGAGGTGTCTATAACATCCGTCACGGCCGGTGTCGAACGTCCGCGAAAGCGAGGGGCTGGTAAAGTTTGCGGCCGGCGATCAGAGCCGCGCCCGTGAGGAAGCGGGCCGCTCGCGGGCGAAGCCACACTCACGACTCCGCTTCCTCACGGGTAGTAGCGTCCGGGATTTTTCTTTACATTGATTTGGCGTGATTTTGGCGCAATCTTAACTTGCGCCAGGGCGGGGTTTGTGGTTTATTGGGGGCATGTCGTCCGCGCCGGACACCACCCGCGAATCCGAGGTGCTCAACCCGTTCCTGGGCCTCTACGGCCGAGCGCAGGTGCGGCAGCTCGAACGATTTCTCCAGACCCTGCGCACGCGCGAACGCGGCGATGCGCATGGCAATCGCCGACTGTTTCTCTCCGACCTCTTCGTCGCGCAGTTGCTGGCGTTTCATCATCCCACCGTTCGCAGCTTGCGGACCCTCGACGCGCTCAGCAGCACCGCGCCGGCCCAGGCCATGCTCCAGGTCGGCCGGCTGCCGCGCAGCACCGTCAGCGACGCCAACAAGCTCGTCGATCCCGGCCTGCTGCAACCGTTGCTGGCCGAGCTGGCGCAACGCGTCCCGGGACAGCATCTGCCGCACGAACTCGAACTGCTCGTCAAGCGGCTCGTGGCCGTCGACGGCACGTTTCTGCGCATCTGCGGCGAACTGGTCTGGACGCTGCGCCAGCGCGCCGACAACGGCCGCGTGGTCAGCAAGCCGCGGCTCGACCTTCAACTCGACGTGACCACCGGCGTGCCGCGCTTCGCGGTGCTCAGCGGGCGCGGCCGCAGCGAGTGCGACGCGGCCCGTCTGCACATCGAACCCGGCAAGATTTATGTCGCCGACAAGGCTTTCTTCGGCTTTAGCCTGCTCCGCGACTGGCTCGACCACGGGGCCGACTTCGTGGTCGCGCTCAACAGCCAGATTCGCTTCACGCCCGAACCAGGCCCCGCGCTCGACCCGCTCAGCCTCACGCCCAGCGGCGACGTGGCGCCGACGCCCAACGGCGACGCACGCTGGGTCGGCGACGTCATCAGCGACACCTGCGGCCATCTGGCCGGCTGCCAGAAGAGCCGGCCGCCCACGACCCGGCTGCGCGAAGTGGTGCTGCACCGTCCGGACGGGCCGCTGCGCCTGCTCACCAGCCTGACCGATGCGGCCATCTCCGCCAAGATGATCGGCGAGCTGTACCGGCACCGCTGGCAGATCGAGCTGTTCTTCCGCTGGCTCAAAAGCTGCGCTCACTTCCGGCACGCGATCAGCCACAGCCAAAATGGACTCAGCGCCGCGCTCTACGTGGCCCTCATCGCCACGCTCCTGACCGCTATCGCCACCGGCCGCCGTCCGAGCAAGTATGCCCTCGCGGTCCTGCAATTCGTCGCCGCCGGCATGGCCGAACTCGAGCAGATGCTGCCCACGCTCGAACGCTTCGAGCGCGAGCGCGAATTGGCCCGCCTGCGACGCGAGAAGCGACGCGCCGCAGCCCGCGCCGAAGAATAAGTCGCCCCCCCGCCCAACCGCCGACCCAACCGGCGGCATGCCGCCATGCGCCCACCCCACCGCACCGCGCGCACGACAATTTCCCCGCCGACGCGCCACACGCCGGCACAGCTCCAAACAAACCTGCGAAAACAGAAAATCCCGGACGCTACTAACGGAGGGCGGACGCTACGACTGCGACGGATCGCAAAGGGATTGTCATGTTGAAGTCGGTCTTGACGCTGATGGGGTTGATCGGGCTTGGAATCGCCGCCGTCTACTATCTCGGCGGCTACAGCACGCACGATCCGTCGCAACAGGGCCGTGACGCGAAGGCGGCCATCAAGCCGAGCATGAGGTGGACGCAAGTCGTCGATA
>CAZCGD010000310.1:0-17966 GCA_964498105.1 uncultured Streptomycetaceae bacterium | reverse complement strand
CGCCGATGTCGCCGCGGCAAGCAGTATCACGGCGGGCGAGGTGTATTCCGCGAGGACGCCTCCCGCAGCGATGCCGGCGCTGATGCCGCCGAGCAGACAGGTGGCGCCCCAGGTGAAGCTTTCGGCCAGCATCTCGCGCGGCGCCAGCCGCGATACCAGCACCGATTGCGACGCGATCACCGGCGCCATCGGCGCACCGGCGGCGACGCTCGCCAGCGCGAACAGGACG
Source organism: uncultured Streptomycetaceae bacterium (assembly GCA_964498105.1). GTDB lineage: Bacteria > Pseudomonadota > Gammaproteobacteria > Burkholderiales > SG8-41 > SG8-41. Next base: position 17,737 of record CAZCGD010000310.1, on the reverse strand, counting down.
AGGTTGTCGATCGACGCCAGCAGCAGCAAGCCGCCCGTCATCAGTCCCACCGCCACCAGGAACTGGCGCGCCACCGGCTGCTTCCAGTCACGGCTGCCGTAGACAAGCGCCCCCGCAGCGCCGCCCACGCTCGCCAGCGCGAGAATCACGCCCGCCGCCGCGGGCGCACCGCGCCCTGCCGCGAACGCGGTCACGGCGAGCTCGTAGAGCCCGAACGCAACGGAGAACAGCACCGTCGCGGCATACACCGCGAGCAGGCGTGGATAGCGCAGCGGCCCGCGCAGGCTGCGCCGCGCGCTGCCCGGGTGAATCACCCAGTCCCTGACGGCGGCCGAGCGCAGAAAGATGACGTTGCCCACCGCGGCGCACATCGCGGCGCACAGCACGGCGCCGTAGGGATGGCCGATCGACACGAACAGCGCGACCAGCGCGGGCCCGGCGATGAATATGGTTTCGATCAGCGCCGAGTCCACCGAATACGCGGTCTGCAGCAGACCGAGATCGGGCAACAGCCGCGGATAGAGCGCGCGCATGCAGATCGTGATCGGCGGGAACGCTGCACCGGCGGCGAGCGCAGCGAGGGCAATCCAGCCGTGACTTTCCGTGTGCATGGCCAGCACGACGAGCGTGAGCAGCATGCCGGGATAGATGACCGCGCTCACCGACAGCACGCGCCGCGGACCGAGCCGGTCGATCATGCGGCCGAGGAACGGCGCCACCGTGCCGAGGCCCAGCACGTAGAGCGCGCCGGCAGCGCCCGCCAGGGCGAAGGACCCGGTGCGGTCCTGCAGGAACAGCAGGATCGCCAGCATCGCAATGCCGATTGGCAGGCGCCCAACGATGGACGCCGCGAGCGCGGCCCGCACGCCTGGCGCGCGGAAGAGGTCGGAGTAGCGGGAGAAAAAAATCACTCGAGGACCGTGAATGGCAAATCGTGAATCGTCAATCGGAACTGCGCGAGTCGGCCGACAAAGCGCCACGATTTACGATTTACCATTCACGATTCACGAAGGAGTTTGTCGGACCTAAGTCCGACAAACTCCTAGTGTGACCAGTTCACCAGGCCGGTGTACGCCGTGGCGAGCACGACAATGCCGAACACGATGCGGTACCAGGCGAACGCGGTGAAATCGTGGCTGGCGATGTAGCGCAGCAGCCAGCGCACGCACAAAAACGCCGAGAAGAAGGAAACGACGAAGCCGACGGAGAAAACACCCGCGTCACCGGCATCAAGCAGCGCGCGGTGTTTGTAGAGATCGTACGCTCCGGCGGCGATCAGCGTCGGCACCGCCAGGAAAAAGGAAAACTCGGTGGCGGCGCGGCGCGAGAGCCCGAACAGCATGCCGCCGATGATCGTCGCGCCCGAGCGCGATGTGCCGGGAATCAGGGCGAGCGATTGCGCGAGACCGACCTTGAGCGCGTCCTGCCACGTCATGTCGTCCACGCTCTCGATTGTCGTCCGCCGCGGCAAGCGCTCTACCCACAGGATGATCAGGCCGCCGGCGATAAATGCGGTCGCGACCGGGACCGCATGGAACAGGTGCGCCTTGACGACGCCGCCGAAAGCAAGGCCCAGCACCGCCGCCGGCAGGAACGCCACCACGAGATTGGCGGCAAAACGCCGCGCGGCGGGTTCCCCGGAGAGTCCGGCGAGCACGCGCGCGAAGCGCGCGCGATACTCCCAGATGATCGCCAGCATCGCTCCGCTCTGGATGACGATATCGAACACCTTGGCCTTGTCGTCGCTGAAGCCCAGCAGCTGACCCGCGATGATGAGATGTCCGGTGCTGGAAATCGGCAGGAATTCGGTGAGGCCTTCGACGACGCCGAGAATGCAGGCCTTGAGGAATAGCGCGAGATCCATTAGGCAGTTGGCAGTTGGCAGTTGGCAGTTTTCAGTTGGCAGCCGTCAGTTGGCAATTGGCAGCAATTCCAAACTTCCTGCTGCAAACTGCAAACTTTAGTTACTCGTATCTGAGCGCCTCGATCGGCAGCAGCCGCGACGCCTTCCGCGCCGGGTAGAAGCCGAAGAAAATGCCGATCGCGGCTGCGAAGCCCACGGCGAGCACGATGGACTGAAGGTTGAGCTCGGTGCGCCATTCGGCAAAGTGGCCGATCGCGTAGGAGCCGCCCACACCGAGGAAGATACCGAGCAACCCGCCGATCAGCGCGAGCGTTATCGCTTCCACCAGGAACTGCATCAGGATGTCGCGGCCGCGCGCGCCAACGGCCATCCGCAGCCCGATTTCGCGGGTGCGCTCGGTCACCGACACCAGCATGATGTTCATGATGCCGATGCCCCCCACCAGCAGCGAGACCGACGCCACCGCGGCGAGCAGCAGCGTCATGATGCGGCTCGAGGCCTCCTGTGCGCCCAGCACCTCCGACAGGTTACGCAGCGTGAAATCATCTTCCGCCCCGGGCTGCAGGCGGTGGCGCTGCCGCAGCAGGTTGCGGATCTCGGCTTCCGTATCCGCCATGTCCGCGCCCTCGCGAACCTTGACGAAGATCGCGCCCACCGTGCGCTGCCGGGCAACGCCGCCGCCCAGCACCCGGTTGCGGGCGGTGGAAATTGGCATCAGGATCACGTCGTCCTGATCCTGACCCATCAGGCTTTGCCCCTTGCGCTGCAAAGTGCCGATGACCGTGAACGGCACCTTGCGGATGCGAATCACCTGCCCGATCGGGTCGGCGTCGCCGAACAGGCTTCTCACCACCGTCTCGCCGAGCAACGCGACCTTGCCCGCGCCGGAAAGGTCCGCCGGCTCGAAGCCCTTGCCGGAGGCGATCACCCAGTTGCGAGCTTCGAAGTATTCCGGGGTGATGCCGTAGAACACCGTGGACCAGTTGGTACTGCCCGCCACCACCTGCCCGGTGCCGCGCAACTGGGGAGCGGACGCCTGCACCTCCCCGACCTCACGCTGGATCGCGTAGGAGTCGTCCTCGGTCAGCGTGTTGCGCGAGCCCGAGCCCAGGCGCACCCCGCTCGCTGTCACCGAGCCCGGCAGCAGCATGATCAGGTTCGAGCCGAGTGCCTTGATCTGCTCCTCCACGCGCGCCTGCGCGCCGGAGCCGATCGCAATCATGACGATCACGGCGGCGACGCCGATGATGATGCCGAGCATGGTGAGCGTGCTGCGCAACTTGTTCACGCGCAGCGCGCGCAGCGCAATGCGAACGCTCGCAAGCCACGTCACGCGGATACCTCCGCGTTCCAAGTTCCACGTTCAATGTTCAACGTTCCCTGTTCCAAGCTTGCCGCTCCTTGTCTGATCACGATAGTTTGAACATTGAACCTTGAACATTGAACCTTGAACGCCGGGCCGACAAAGGTTTTTGCCCGGCGCATCATGCCGCCACCTTATCGAACTCGCGCAACATGGCCAGAGCATCGGCCGGCTGCGCGACACGCTGGTCGTCCACCACGTGCCCATCCCGGAAACTGATGGTGCGCGAAGCGAACGTGGCAATGTCGCGCTCGTGCGTGACCAGCACCACCGTCATGCCGCCGCGATTCAATTTCTGCAGCAGCCCCATCAGTTCGAAGCTGGTGCGCGTGTCGAGCGCGCCGGTGGGCTCGTCGGCCAGTATCAGCACCGGGTTATTGACGAGCGCGCGGGCGATCGCCACGCGCTGTTGCTGGCCGCCGGAGAGCTGCGAGGGCTGGTGATCCGCGCGATCGGCCAACCCCACTTCGGCGAGACGGGCCATGGCGCGCCGCCGCCGCTCCTCCTGCGGGCAATGGCTGTAGAGCAGCGGCAGCTCAACGTTCTCCACCGCGGACGTGCGGGCGAGCAGGTTGAAGTTCTGGAACACGAAGCCGATGCGGCGGTTGCGGATCGCTGCGAGCGCGTCGCCGGAAAGCGCCGACACTTTCTCGCCGGCGAGCAGGTACTCCCCGCCGGTGGGCGAATCGAGGCAGCCCAGCAGGTTCATGAAAGTGGACTTGCCCGAGCCCGACGGCCCCATCACCGCCACGAACCCGCCGACCGCGATGTCGAGCGACACGCCGCGCAGCGCAGTGACGGTGTAGCTCTCCATGCGGTACTCCTTGGCAAGATCGCGGGTGACAATGAGCGCTTCAGCCATAAGAAGAACGGTCGGGTAAATGGTGAATCGTAAATGGTGAATCGTATTCAAGCGTGGAATGCCGGCTGGTTCTCACCACTCACCATTCACCATTCACCATTCACCATTCACCATTCACGATTCACGATTCACGATTCACCGCTGTCAGAAACCGAAGCGCGGGCCGCCCTTGGCCTGCTGAGCACGCCCTTTGCCGTCGGCCTGGGTGCCGACGATGACCTGGCTCGTCTCCTGCAACTCGCCGCCGACCACCTCGCTGAAAGTGCCGTCGGCGAGTCCGATGCGGACGTTGACGGGCTTCGGCTTGCCGGCGCCGTCCAGCACCCATACGCGCCCGCTGCTGGCAGTGCGCCCGGAGCCGGGGCGCGCCGCCGTCATTTCCTCGTAACGCTTGCGCTGCTCGGGGGTCAGGATCTCCGCGATGCGCGCGCGTGATTCCGCCCGCATCCGCTCGGCCTGCTTGCGGCGCTCGCCCTTGTCCTCGGTGGCGATCGCGCGGATCCGGTCGCGGGACTCGTTGAAGATGGCCTCGAGTTTCGCCTGCTGCCCGGCATCGAGCTGCAGGTCTTTCGTCAGTTGCTCGCGCATGGCCGCTCCCGCCTGCTGCCCGCCCTCGCCCTTCTTCGTCCCCTCCGCCGGCGACGGAACGCCGGCCGACTCGCCTCCGGCCTCGCGCGGATCCGAGACTCCCGCCGGCCGGAATCGCAGCGCTGCATTCGGCACCTTGAGAGCGTTCTCGCGCGTATCCACCACGATACGCACGTTGGCGGTCATGCCGGGGAACAGCTCCAGGTTGGGATTGGAGGTCGAGACGACCGCCGTATAGGTGACGACGTTCTGCACCACCAGCGCGGCCTTGCGCACCTGGCCCACCGTGCCGCGGAACGTCCTGCCCGGAAATGAGTCCACGGTGAAGGTCACCGACTGGCCCTCCCGGACGCGCCCCACTTCCGACTCGTCGATCGAGGTGTCGACTTGCATCTGGCGCAGGTCCCGCGCGATCACGAACAATTCCGGGGCCTGCAGGCTCGCCGCCACCGTCTGCCCCGGCTCCACTGATTTCTTCACGACGATGCCGTCCACCGGCGCGCGGATGGTGGTGCGGTCGAGGTCCACCCTGGCTTGCGCGAGCGCTGAATCGCGCTGTTTCACCAGCGCTACGACATTGTTCACCTGGGATTCGCCCACCGAGAGCTGCGCCTGAGTGACCTTGACCTGCTCCTGCGCCGCGCGATAGGCAAACTCGGCTTTGTCGAGCGCCGCCGCCGACACGAAATTTTTCTCGAACAGCGTCCGGTTGCGCTGAAACTCGCTTGCGGCATCGGCCAGGCCGACCTTGGCGCGCGAGACCTCGGCATGCAGCGCAGCGACGTTGGCGCGCTGGGTCAGCACTGTCGCGCGCGCCGCTTCCAGGTCAGCCATTGCCTGGTTCACCTTCAGCGCGAATGTTTCGGGGTCGATGCGGGCAATGACCTGCCCTTTCTTAACCTGCGAGTTGAAATCGACGAGGACCTCCTTCAACTGCCCGGAGACTTGCGAGCCGACCTGGACCACGGTCACCGGGTTTACCGTGCCGGTGGCCGACACGGCCGCGATGACGGAACCGCGCTCGATCTTGCCGAAACGGTACTCAGGGGCGGCATTGCGCGCGCCCCACCACCACCAGGCAGCGGCGCCCGCGATCAGGACCGCGGCCGCGACGGCCGCGCCGATGGCTTTCGTGCGTGACATTCAACTACTCTCCAGGCCGGCGCCGGCGGAATTGCCGCCCGGTCTGCTATTGGAACGGGAATTGTAACGGAGGTGCCACCGCCCGCCCACGATACGGGGCTGCGGATGTAACAAAGGGTTACAGCCGGGTGTAGATCTCGGCGCCCTGCTGCTTGAACTCCTCCGCCTTGTCCTGCATGCCCTTGGCCAGCGCCTCCCGCTCGGTGACCCCCTGCTTCGCGGCGTATTCGCGCACGTCCTGCGTGATCTTCATCGAGCAGAAGTGCGGTCCGCACATCGAGCAGAAGTGCGCGAGCTTGGCGCCCTCCTGCGGCAGCGTTTCGTCGTGGAACTGTTTCGCCTTGTCCGGGTCGAGCCCGAGGTTGAACTGATCCTCCCAGCGGAACTCGAAGCGCGCCTTGGACAGCGCGTTGTCGCGGATCTGCGCGCCGGGGTGGCCCTTGGCGAGATCGGCGGCATGCGCCGCGATCTTGTACGCCATGATGCCGTCCTTGACGTCGTCCTTGTCCGGCAGCCCGAGGTGCTCCTTGGGCGTGACGTAGCACAGCATCGCGGTGCCGAACCAGCCGATCATCGCCGCGCCGATCGCGCTCGTGATGTGGTCGTAACCCGGCGCGATATCGGTGGTGAGCGGCCCCAGCGTATAGAACGGCGCCTCGCGGCAGTATTTCAACTGCAGGTCCATGTTCTCCTTGATCAGCTGCATCGGCACGTGGCCCGGGCCCTCGATCATCACCTGCACGTCGTGCTTCCAGGCGATGTCGGTCAGCTCGCCGAGCGTTTTCAGCTCCGCGATCTGCGCGTCATCGTTGGCGTCGTAGATCGAGCCGGGGCGCAGGCCGTCGCCGAGCGAAAAGGAAACGTCGTAGGCCTTGAGGAGTTCGCAGGTCTCCTCGAAATGGGTATAGAGAAAGCTCTCCTTGTGGTGCGCGAGGCACCACTTCGCCATGATCGAGCCGCCGCGCGAGACGATGCCCGTCATGCGCTTCGCCGTCATCGGGATGTACGGCAGCCGCACGCCGGCGTGCACCGTGAAGTAATCCACCCCCTGCTCGCACTGCTCGATCAGCGTGTCGCGGTAGATCTCCCAGGTCAACTCCTCGGCCTTCCCGTCCACCTTCTCCAGCGCCTGGTAGATCGGCACGGTGCCGATCGGCACCGGAGAATTGCGCATGATCCACTCGCGCGTCTCGTGGATGTGCTTGCCGGTCGAGAGGTCCATCACCGTGTCGCCGCCCCAGCGGATCGCCCACGTCATCTTCTCGACTTCCTCCTGGATGCCCGAGGAGAGCGCCGAGTTGCCGATGTTGGCGTTGATCTTCACCAGGAAGTTGCGGCCGATGATCATCGGCTCCGTTTCCGGGTGGTTGATGTTGGCGGGAATAATCGCTCGCCCGCGCGCAACCTCTTCACGCACGAATTCCGGCGTGATCAGTTTCGGGATTGCAGCGCCGAAGGACTGCCCAGGGTGCTGCCGGCGCAGCAGGTCCGAGAGCGCGTCCAGTCGCTGGTTCTCGCGGATGGCGATGAACTCCATCTCCGGCGTGATGATGCCGCGGCGCGCGTAATGCATCTGCGACACGTTCATGCCCCGTTTGGCGCGGCGCGGGTTGCGCTTGAGGTTGAAGCGCAGCTGCGCGAGCTTCGGGTCGACGAGCCGCTCGCGCCCGTAGCGCGAGCTGGGGCCCTCGAGGGCCTCGGTATCGTTGCGCTCCTCGATCCATTTCTGCCGCAGCGGGGCAAGCCCCGAGCGGATGTCGATTGTCACCGACGGGTCGGTGTACGGACCCGATGTGTCGTAGACGAAGATCGGCGGGTTGGGTTCAGAACGCGCAGGGGCCCCACCCGGCGCGGCGGCGCTAAAATGAAGCGGCGTATCCGACTGAGTGATCTCGCGCATCGGCACCCGGATGTCGGGACGCGAGCCTTCCACGTGAATCTTGCGCGAGTTCGGCAACGGCTTTACCGCCGCGTCGTCGACGTGCGCGGTCAGGTTCAGGAACTTGGGATTGGCGTTCATGCTGCGCTCCTTCGGGACGGCGGCGCGGGGAGCGGCGGGACGGAACCATGACCGGCCACGCTTCCCTACGACGGAATTATCCGCATCAGGTTCTAAGGGTGTCTCTCACCCAACTGCCGCTGCATCACCGCGGCAGCCAGGACCCCCAACGTGTAGCGCTTACGCTAATGGAATTGTGGGATAATTGCAACCGCCGCAACGCACTGCAACCCCCTGAATTTGCCTATGAACCTCCAGCTGGACGTCGAGCGTGCCCGCTTCAACATGGTGGAGCAGCAGATCCGGACGTGGGAGGTGCTGGACCAGCGCGTGCTCGACCTGCTGTTCCGCGTGCACCGCGAGGATTTCGTTCCGCCGCAATACCGCGCACTGGCATTCGTCGACATGGAAATCCCCATCGGACAGGGGGAAAAGATGCTGTCTCCCAAACTCGAGGCGCGCATGGTGCAGGAACTCGCGCTCAGGCCGCACGAGAAGGTGCTCGAAGTGGGCACCGGCAGCGGCTACATGACAGCGCTGCTTGCCAGCCTCGGCAGCCACGTTGTCAGCGTGGAGATCGTGCCCGAGTTCACCCGCGCCGCGGGCGCCCGGCTTGCCGCGCATGGCATCGCCAACGTCACGCTGGTAACCAGCGATGCCGCGCGCGGCTGGGATCGTCACGGTCCCTACGACGCAATCGTGCTGACCGGTTCAGTGCCGCTGCTGCCGGACGCGTTCCAGAAAAGCCTGCAAGCGGGGGGGCGATTGTTCGCAGTGGTAGGAGAGCCGCCGGTAATGCAGGCGCGGCTCACTACCTGCGGCACAGCGGGCGCCTGCAGTACCACGGTGTTGTTCGAGACCTGCATTGCGCCGCTCAAGAACGCCCTGCAGCCCGAACGCTTTGTCTTTTGAGAGCCGTGAATAGTGTGACGCGCTCACTCGCTTTCGCCTCCCTTGCATTCCTGCTGGGCCTGCCCACGGCCCGCGGCGCCGACCTGCTGGAGATTTTCCGGCTGGCGCAGGGCGCGGATGCGCAGTATGCGGCGGCGCGGGCGGCCTGGAGCGCGGGCCAGGAGCGTTTGCCGCAGGGCCTCTCCGGCCTGCTGCCATCGGCCACCGTTTCCGCCAGCACGCAACACAACGACCGCGAATTCCGCTCGCGCGATCCCGCGGTGGGCACGACCACTTCGCAGTTCAATTCCAATGCCGCTTCGATCTCGGTCACGCAACCGCTGTACCGCCCGCAGAACGTTACCGTGTACGAGCAGGCAAAGTCCCAGGTGGTACAGTCCGATGCCGTCTTCGGGCAAGCCGCCCACGACCTCATCCTGCGGGTCGCGCAAGCCTATCTCGACGTGCTGCTGGCGCAGGACACGATCGTGTTCGCGCAGGCGCAGCTCGTTGCGATCGGGCGCCAGCTGGAGCAGGCCAAGCGCAATTTCCAGGTGGGCACTGCCACCATTACCGACACTCACGAGGCGCAGTCCCGCTTTGACCTCACCGTGTCGCTCGAAATCACGGCAAAAAACGATCTGGAAATCAGGAAACGCTTTCTCGAATTGATCATCGGCCGCCCGGCGCCGGGGCTGGCGCCCCTGGGCCCGCGATTCAGCCCGCGTTTCCCGGAACCGAACCATCCGGCCGTGTGGGTCGACGATGCGGGCGTGAACAACCTGCAGGTGCGCGCCAGCCAGGCCGCCCTGGAATTCGCCACCAAGGAAGTCGAGCGCAACCGCGCCGGGCATCGTCCCACGCTCGACGCCTTCGCCACCTATTCCGACTCGGGCAGCGGAGCCGGCACGGTCGGGGTTGCCGGCACCGATACGAAAGCAGGAGTGGTCGGGTTGCAGTTGGCGATACCCATTTATCAAGGCGGGCTTACCAGCTCCCGCGTGCGCGAGGCGCTTGCCAACGAGGACAAGGCGCGGCAGGACCTGGAGAGCGCGCGCCGCACCGCCCAGCTTACCGCCCAGCAGACGTATCTGGGCGTGGCGAGCGGAGTGTCCCAGGTGAGGGCGCTGGAAGCCGCGCTGGTATCGAGCCAGAGCTCGCTCGACTCCACCCGGCTGGGACAGGAAGTCGGGGTCAGGACGCAGGTCGACGTGCTCAACGCCCAGCAGCAGCTGTCGCAGACGCGGCGCGACCTGGCGCAGGCGAAATACAACTACATCCTCGCGCTGCTGCGATTGAAGGCCTCCTCCGGCAAGCTGGTCGAGGGCGACCTCGCGCTGATCAACGCCTGGCTCGACAAATGAGGCCGTGAATCGTGATTCGCGAATGGTGAATCGAACGGCGCGCGGTCCGATTCACGATTCACGATTGACGATTCACGATCAGGCATTTCCGACAAGAGCGACATCCGCAAGGAAATCCTGGCGCGACGGGACGCGTTGAGCGCGGCTGCGCGCAAGTCCGGCAGCAGTCTCATCACCAAACGACTGCTCGTGCTGGACGCCTACCGCGGCGCGGGCTGCGTCATGGCCTACGTCACTTTCGGCAGCGAGTTCGAAACCGGGGACTTCATCGCCGATCTTCTCGCGCAGGGCAAACAGCTGTTGCTGCCACGGGTGGAACGCGGCAGCCGCGCGCTGACACTCCATGCAGTGCAGGACCCCGTGCGGCAGCTCGAAGCCGGCGTGTGGGGCATCCGCCAGCCGCGCGCCGACTGCCCCGCGGCTGCCGCGTCGCAGGTCGATTTCGTGCTGGTGCCGGGGGTGGCGTTTACCGCGCGCTGCGAGCGGCTCGGCTACGGTGGCGGTTTTTACGACCGCTTCATCCACGGCCTGGCATCACGTCCGGCGCTGGTCGCCGCGGCCTACTCCGTGCAGGTGGTCCCCGAGCTGCCGCTGTCGGAGGCCGACCAGCGGGTCGATCTCGTCGTCACCGAGGACGCCGAATACCGCCGTGAATCGTGAATGGTGAATCGTTGGTCATGCAACTGAATTGGACGAATACGATTTACGATTTACGATTTACCATTCACGGGTGCTGGAGCTCAATGAGTTCCAGCACCCTGGCAGTGGCGCCGCGATGCGCCGCGCAGAATGCTAGCCCTGCCTCGCCCATGCGCCGCGCTGCCGCCGGGTCGCGCAGCAGGCGCGCGGCTTCCTCGGCCAGCGCTGGCGCGTCCGGCACCTGCACCGCCGCACCCGCCCGCACCGCGAGCTCCGCGGCCTCCGCGAAATTGAAGGTGGAAGGCCCGATCAGCACCGGCTTGCCGACCGCGCACGCTTCGATCAGATTCTGCCCGCCGAGCGGCAGCAGGCTGCCGCCGACGAAGGCAACGTCGCACGCGGCGTAGTACGCGAACATCTCGCCCATGCTGTCGCCCAGCACCACCCGGGTGGCGGAGGCGATCACCGTTTTGTCGCTGCGCCGCTGCAGCGGAAGGCCGCGCGCCTCGACCAGCCGCGCCACTTCCTCGAAGCGCTGCGGATGGCGCGGCACGATGACGGTGAGGAGCCCCGGTATTGCGGCTTTGTCGAGCGCATCGAGCAACTGCGCTTCCTCGCCCTCGCGCGTGCTGGCTGCCAGCAGCACCGGCCGCGTTGCGCCCAGGTCGCGGCGCAATGACCGTCCCAATTCCAATTGCGCCGGCGGCGGCGTGACGTCGAACTTGACGCTGCCGGTGACCCTCACACTGCCCGCCCCCAGCGCCGAGAAGCGTTGCGCGTCGTCCGCGCTTTGCGCCCCGATCGCTGAAAATCCCGCCAGGCTCTCCCGCACCAGCCCGGCAAACCGCCGGTAGCCGGCGTATGACTTCTCCGACAGGCGCGCGTTGGCGAGGCACAGCGGAATGGAACGCGCGCCGCAGGCGCGTATCAGGTTGGGCCAGATCTCGGTCTCCATCAGGATACCGGCCCGCGGCCGGAAGCGATCGAGAAAGCGCGCCACCGCCCCGGGGTAATCGTACGGCAGATAGCAGCGCTCGACGGCCGCGCCGAACAACGTCTCGCCGGTTTCGCGGCCGGTCGGCGTCATATGAGTGAGGAGGATGCGGCATCGCGGATACTTGCCGCGCAGCGACTCGATCAGCGGCTCGGCGGCGCGGGTCTCTCCCACGGACACCGCGTGGACCCAGATATATGGACCCGCCGGGCCCTGCGCGTAGCGGCCGAAGCGCTCGGGTAGATGCCGCAGATAGCCGGGCTGGCGGCGCGCGCGCCAGGCGAGGCGCACGAGCACATACGGCAGCAGAAGGTAGAGGAGCAGCGTGTAGAGGAAGCGCATCACGCGTGAATCGTAAATGGTGAGTGGTGAATCGTGAATGGTGAATCGTGAATGGTGAATCGTGAATCGTGTATGGTGAGCGGTCTCTGCATCTACCGGTATTCGGCCGGCCCTTCCCGATTTACGATTTACGATTTACGATTCACTGCTCTTCTGCAGGCTACACCGAATCGCGCTTTGCGCATAGAATAAAGGCCACGAACAATGATTCCAATTCAGCCACTTATGCCTCTTATGTTCGTGGACCCGTCATGATGCGGCGCGCTCACGCCGGAGCTCGCGCTTGATACTGGTGACCGGTGGCGCCGGTTTCATCGGCGCCAACTTCGTCCATTACTGGCTGGCGACAGAGGGTACGCCCGTCGTCAACCTGGACAAGCTGACCTACGCCGGAAATCCGGAGAGCCTGGCGGACCTGAAGGGCGATGCGCGCCATATCTTCTCGAAGGGCGATATCAACGACCGCGCGCTCGTCGGCAAGCTGCTGCGCGAGCACCAGCCGCAGGCTATCGTGCATTTCGCCGCGGAAAGCCACGTCGACCGTTCCATCCAGGGCCCCGGCGATTTCGTGCAGACCAACGTCGTCGGCACGTTCAGCCTGCTCGAGGAAGCGCGTAGTTATTGGTCGGATCTGAAGGAGCCGGACCAGAACCAGTTCCGGTTCCTTCACGTCTCGACCGACGAGGTCTACGGCTCGCTCGCGCCGCAGGATCCCGCCTTCTCCGAAACCACGCCGTACGCCCCGAACAGCCCCTACGCCGCTTCCAAGGCCGCCGCCGACCACCTGGTGCGCGCGTACCATCACACCTACGGCCTGCCGACGCTCACCACCAATTGCTCGAACAACTATGGTCCGTACCAGTTTCCGGAGAAGCTGATTCCGCTGATGATCCTGAACGGGTTCAAGCAGAAGCCACTGCCGGTCTACGGCGACGGCCAGAATGTACGCGACTGGCTCTACGTCGGCGACCACTGCGCGGCCGTGCGGCTGGTACTGGCGAAGGGGCGCGTCGGAGAAGCCTATAACATCGGCGGCCGCAGCGAGAAAACCAATCTCGAGGTGGTCAAGGCGCTGTGCGTGCTGCTCGACGAGGCCCGTCCCCCGCACGCCCCCCACGACCCGCTCATCAGCTTCGTCAAGGACCGCCCGGGACACGACCGGCGCTACGCGATCGATTCGCGCAAGCTCGAGTCGGAACTGGGCTGGAAGCCGCGGGAAACCTTCACCACGGGCTTGAGGAAGACGGTGGAGTGGTACCTCGACAACCCGAAATGGACGGAAAACGTGACCAGCGGGCAGTACCAGCACTGGATCGAAGCCAATTACGCGAAACGGGGAATAGGGAACAGGGAATAGTTTGCCGCGGGCCGTGGCAACCGGTATACTTAGCTAAGTCCATGGACTAAGTCCGATATGGCTACTATCGTCAACGTCCACACCGCCAAGACCAATCTCTCGCGCCTGCTCGATCGCGTAGGCAAGGGCGAGGAAATCGTACTCGCGAGAGCCGGCAAGCCGTGCGCGAAACTGGTGCCACTCGATGAAGCGCAAGAGCGAAAACCAGGTCTCCTCAAGGGCTGGCGGCTCCCGGAAAGCTTTTTCGAGCCACTGCCGGCTGAAGAACTCAATGCCTGGGAAAAATGAAGCTTCTGCTCGACACCCATGCGCTGCTGTGGTGGCTCACCGATGACGCGCAACTCTCCACTCGCGCATCGCAGGCCATCAAGGGCCCCCGCAACGCAGTCTGGGTAAGCCCGGTATCCGGCTGGGAGCTCGCGACCAAGTTTCGGCTGGGAAAACTCCCGGGCGCGGATCGCATATTGCCCAAGCTTCCCGCTTTGATCGAGGAGTCGCGCCTGCGTGTTCTGCCGATCACGTTCGCGCACGCGCTTAGGGCAGGCTCGTTGGACCACAAGCATCTCGACCCGTTCGATCGGATGTTGGCGGCACAAGCGATGATCGAAGATCTCGTGCTGGTCACGTCGGATCCTGCATGCAAGGCATTGGGAGCGGAAACTGTCTGGTGATATGAAGGGCATCGTCCTCGCCGGCGGCAGCGGCACGCGGTTGTACCCGGCCACCCAGGTCGTCACCAAGCAGCTGCTGCCGGTGTACGACAAGCCGATGGTCTATTACCCGCTGACGACGCTGATGCTGGCGGGCATCCGCGACGTGCTGCTGATCTCGACGCCGCAGGACACGCCGCGCTACGAGCAACTGCTGGGCGACGGACGGCGCTGGGGGATCAACCTGTCGTACGCGGTGCAGCCCAGGCCCGAAGGAATACCGCAGGCGTTCGTCATCGGCTCGCGGTTCATCGGTAAAGACCCGTGCGCGCTGATTCTCGGCGACAACATCTTCTACGGCCATGACCTGTCGGTAGACCTGCAGGGCGCAACGAAGAAGAACCAGGGCGCCACGATCTTCGCCTACCCGGTGCAGGACCCCGAGCGCTACGGCGTGATCGAGTTCGACAAGGACCGCAAGGTCGTGTCCATCGAGGAAAAGCCGAAGCAGCCCAAATCCCGCTACGCGCAGACCGGCTTTGCCATCTACGACAACCGCGTGGTGGACGTTGCCCGCAACCTCAAGCCCTCCGCGCGCGGCGAACTCGAGATCACCGACGTCAACCTCGAGTACCTGCGCCGCGGCGAGCTCGAGGTCGTGCTGATGGGCCGCGGCATCGCCTGGCTCGACACCGGCACTCACGACGCCCTCCTTGCCGCCTCGATGTTCATCGAGACCATCGAGAAGCGCCAGGGCCTGAAGGTCGCCTGCCCCGAAGAAATCGCCTTCCGGATGGGCTATATCACCGCGGCCGAGCTCGAGAAACTGGCTGCCGGCATGGGCAGCAGCCCGTACGGGGCTTACCTCAAGTCCATTCTCAATGAGGGGTAAACGTGGAATGGAAAATCGTGGATGGTGAATGGTGAATGGTCTCTGCAACTAAAGGTTTTCGACCGGCCTTTCCCGATTCGCGGTTTCCGCTGCTTCCCTGAACACTGCTAGAATTCTATCTTCCAAGTGCTTCTCTTTTTAGGATTGCGCTCATGAGACAAGTGGTGATTGCTCCGGGCGAAGACGGCTTCTGGGTTGCCGAGTGCCCGAGCCTGCCAGGTTGCGTGAGCCAGGGCCGCACTCGTGAAGAGGCAGTCACGAATATCAAGGAGGCCATCGAAGGCTACATCGCCGCCTTGAAGGAGGACGGTCTGCCCGTGCCGGAGGAGCACTTCGGCACGCTGGTGGTAGCTGTGTGAGTAAACTGCCCCGGCTTTCGGGCCGCGATTGCGTCAAAGCACTCGCCAAAGTCGGCTTCTACCAAAAACGCCAGCACGGCTCCCACATCATCCTGCGGCGCGATAACCCCTTCGCCCAACTCGTAGTCCCCGAACACAAAGAGCTTGATCGTGGCACGCTGCGCGCAATCCTGCGGCAAGCCGATCTCAGCGTGGACGAGTTCAACGCACTGCTGTAAGCCATGCCGCCCCGCGCAATAGAGCTCGATTTACGATTGCCGATCCGCGCCTCACGTTTTTCCATTCCCTATTCCCGATTTACGATTTACGAGCACCAGTGAACGTCATTAGGTCCGAGATTCCGGATGTGCTGGTGATCGAGCCCAAGGTATTCGGCGACGATCGCGGCTACTTCTACGAAAGCTACAACGAGCGCGCGCTGGAGAAACTGGGTCTGCGCGCCCACTTCGTGCAAGACAACCACTCGCGTTCGGCGCGCAACGTGCTGCGCGGGCTGCACTACCAGGTCCGCCAGGTCCAAGGAAAACTCGTGCGCGTGACGGCAGGCGAAATCTACGACGTGGCGGTGGACCTCCGCCGCAGCTCCCCGACCTTCGGCAAGTCAGCCGCGGTCGTGTTGTCGGCGGAGAACCGCCGGATGTGCTGGGTACCGCCCGGCTACGCCCACGGCTTCCTCGTCGTGAGCGACTACGCCGAGGTGCAGTACAAGGCGACCGATTACTGGGCGCCGCAGCACGAGCGCTGCATCATCTGGAACGACCCCGACGTGGGCATACCCTGGCCGCTCGAGGGTGAGCCCATCCTCTCCCAGAAGGATCGAGTGGGGCTGCCGCTCAAGGAAGCCGAAGTTTTTCCTTGAGCGAGTAATTAGGAAATGGGAAACAGGGAATGGAAAGGAGGCTTCCCCTTTCCCATTCCCCGTTTACGATTCACGATTTACGATTAATGGCCTTTCTCCGTTCACTGTTCACCGCTGGCTTGGCGAGCGTGAAGCCGATCACTTCCGAGCAGTATCCGCTCCCGGCCAGAAGGCCGTGTCATCCGGTCACCAGTAAGGACAGGATCAAGCTCGTTTCAAACGCCGAGTGTTGGCAGAGTTGACAACATTCAGCGCCGTTGGCAAAATTGCCAACAATGAAGGCGCGCTTGCTCTACGAGTTTAAGCAGAGCTACGACGACGGCGCGACAATCGAGATGGTGATCTGGGCGGTACCCCAGACGGTGGTTGGAAGCGGGCATCGCTATAAGTACCGGCTTTACTACGGGTATCCGGGACGACGCGTGGTGGGCTATGACAACGAGGCGGGGAAAGGCGATCATCGCCATCTTGGCGACCGCGAATCAGCCTACGAGTTCGCCTCGGTCGAGGGCTTGGTCGAGGATTTCCTGGCGGACGTGAGAGCGAAGAGGGCGACATGAGCAGGACGGCGACGATACGGGTCGAGAGGGATGCGGCGGCAGCGCTCGAGCGCGGCGCGCGCCGGTTCGTGCGCGCCTGGCAAACAGGCAAGTATCTCGGCAGCCACTTCAGCTTCGAGTCGCCTGAAGCTCTGTTCCGATCGGTTACGCCCGCGCGGTGGGCGGTCATCGAGCAGCTGCAGGCAATCGGTCCCTCCACGCTACGCGGGCTGGCGCGTGCGCTCGGCCGCGACGTGAAGGCGGTGCACCGTGACGCGCACGCTTTGATCGCGATCGGACTGGTGGCCAAGGACAACAAGGGGCGGCTGGTCGTGCCTTTTTCGAGAATTCACGCCGAGTTCGACCTGCTTGCCAGACAGGCCGCTTGACTAAGCTTCTCTCCGGACTGCACGGGAATGTCTCGGCGTAAAGCCGCCTTTTCGCGTTACAAATCACGATTCACGGGATTTCTCCGCTCACCGCTCACCGCTCACCGCTCACCGTTCACCGTTCACCGTTCTCCGTTCACCCATTTGCCATTCCAATGAAGCGGACAACTGTACGGGTCGGGACGGCGCGCGAGTTCTTCGAGCGGGGACGGAATCACGCAAAGCGCGCCCACCTTGGCCAGCGCCTGCCGGCATCGCGCCTTATCACGTTCGAGAAACCGGTTGACATGATGCGGGTCCTGAGCCCGGCAAAGCTGCAGCTGCTACGAGCCGTTAAAACACATCCCGGCTCGAAGCGGTCATTGCGTAAGTAACGCGATTGAATTTGGGTCTTTTCCGTATGTTTCCGTGTGATTCCGTGGCGAATGGGTATGGGCTTTTGATTCCGCGGTTTCCCATTTCCCATTCCCTGTTTCCTGTTCCCTGATGCTACGCATCCTTGTCCCGGGCAAGACCGGGCAGGTGGGTTGGGAGCTGCAAAGCGCGCTGGCGCCGCTCGGCACGGTGATCGCGCTCGATCGCCAACAGATGGATCTCTCGAATCCGGACTCGGTGCGCCGGGCGATCCGCGACGCGAAACCCG